>CANQVZ010000044.1 GCA_947627425.1 uncultured Clostridia bacterium
ACCTCTCTCCTCGGCTCCCTCGCAAGGGGAGCCAAGAGGTGGTGGTCTTCTGACAGATGCTGCCAAAAGAGAAAGCAATGCACCTCTCTCCTCGGCTCCCTCGCAAGGGGAGCCAAGAGGTGGTGGTCTTCTGACAGATGCTGCCAAAAGAGAAAGCAGCGCACCTCTCTCCTCGGCTCCCCCATCGGGGGAGCTGTCGCGCAGCGACTGAGGGGGCTTGTGCTTCATTCAAAAGTATGTAATGTATTTTATAATATTTTCTCCCCTTTGTCAATCTTTAGCACATAATTATAACTTAAATTTAACATATTGAAGTATTTTGATAAAACATTAACAAACATTCAAAATACTATTGACATAGTAAGGTATTTTGTATTATAATAAACCCTAAGTTATTTTATGTCTACTATATAATAATGATATAATTTTTTAAATGGAGGATGAGTTAAAATGGAGAGAGTTTATAACTTCTCGGCAGGTCCGTCAATGCTCCCCTACGAGGTGCTTGAACAGGCGGGCAAGGAAATTCTTAATTACAACGGTTCGGGAATGTCTGTCATGGAAATGAGCCACCGTTCCAAGTGGTTTGACGACATCATCAAGGAGGCTGAAGCCGACATAAGAGAGCTTATGCATATTCCCGAGAATTATAAGGTAATGTTTTTGCAGGGCGGCGGCTCCACACAGTTTGCCATGATCCCTCTCAACCTTATGACAAAGGGCAAGTGCGACCTTGTGAACACCGGTCAGTGGTCCAAGAAGGCTATGCAGGAGGCAAAGAAATTCGGCACGGTAAATGTTGTGGCTTCATCCGAGGACAAGGTATTCAACTATATCCCCGCCCTTGACAGCTCAAAGTTTGATCCCGATGCTGATTATTTCTATATTACATATAACAACACCATCTACGGCACAAGATACACCACACTGCCCGACACAGGCAATGTTCCCCTTGTAGCCGATCTTTCGAGCATGATAATGTCAGAAGAAATAGACATCACAAAGTTTGGTCTTGCATTTGCGGGCGCTCAGAAGAACATAGGTCCCGCAGGCGTTACCGTTGTCATCATGAGAGAAGACCTCTTAGGCAAGGCAAAGGAAAACTGCCCCACAATGCTTGACTATAAGATCCATGCAGACGCAGGCTCGCTCTACAACACACCTCCCTGCTATTCAATATATATCGCAGGCCTTGTGTTCAAGTGGCTCAAGAAGATGGGCGGCGTAGCGGCAATGCAGAAGGTAAATGAGGAAAAGGCAGCCATACTTTATGACTTCCTCGACAACTCCATGATGTTCAGAGGCACTGTTGTGCCCAAGGACAGGAGCCTTATGAATGTTCCCTTTGTGACTGATGATGACGAGCTCAACGCCAAGTTCATAAAGGAGGCTACCGCAGCAGGCTTTGTGAACCTCAAGGGTCACAGAACCGTAGGCGGCATGAGAGCCAGCATATACAACGCTATGCCTGTTGAGGGCGTAAAGGCTCTTGTAGAATTTATGAAGAAGTTTGAAACGGAAAACAAGTAATATTATAAAAGGGGCTGTCCGCTGTGAAACATGGCTCGGACAGTCCTCTGCATTTTAGAATGAAAGGTGATATAAATGTATAAGGTACTCACATTAAACAAGATTTCAAAGATAGGTCTTTCAAGACTTACAGACAACTATACCGTAGCCGACGATATGAAGGATCCCGATGCTATACTTTTAAGAAGCTTCAAAATGCACGACATGGAGCTGCCCGCAAGCTTAAAGGCTGTTGCACGCTGTGGTGCGGGCGTAAACAATATCCCGCTTGACAAGTGCGCCGACAAGGGCATTGTTGTTTTCAACACTCCCGGCGCAAATGCCAACGCAGTTAAGGAGCTTGTGCTCACGGGTCTTCTCATCACAAGCAGAAATATAATGGGCTCTTACAAGTGGGCTCAGGCGCTCGAGGGCGAGGACGGCATCGCAGCTAAGGTCGAAAAGGGCAAATCAAACTTTGCGGGTCCCGAAATAAAGGGCAAGACTCTCGGCGTTATAGGTCTTGGCGCAATAGGCGTGCTCGTTGCAAATGCTGCCGTTGCTCTTGGTATGAAGGTCATAGGCTACGATCCCTATTTCTCTGTTAAGAGCGCTCTTGCTCTTGACAGCAGCGTTGAGGTGACACCGAGCCTTGACGATATCTATGCGGCTGCGGACTATGTCACAGTTCATGTGCCCGCAACGGATGAGACCAAAAATATGATAAATTCCGAAAGCCTTGCAAAGTGCAAGGACGGCGTGAGAATACTCAACTTTGCAAGAAATGAGCTTGTGGACGCTTCGGCAGTTAAGAAGGCTATTGCGGACGGCAAGGTAAGCTACTATGCAACGGACTTCCCAAATGAGGAGACAGTCGGCGTTGAGGGCATCATCACACTTCCGCACCTCGGAGCATCTACTCCCGAGGCGGAGGACAACTGCGCAGCTATGGCAGCAGACGAAATGATGGAATATCTTGAAAAGGGCAATATCATCAATTCCGTGAACTTTCCTTCAATTTCTGTTCCCAGACCCGCAGGCACACAAAGACTTTGCGTTCTCTCCACAGCCGAGGCTATGGACGGCATAAAGTCAGCCATAAAGGGCGCAGAGCAGTTCACATCCAAGACAAGAGGAAACTACGGCTATACCATAGCCGATGTCAAGACGGCGGATGCCTCCGTTGTAGACGGCATAAACGGCGTCCTCGGTGTGAGAGTTATAGAGTGATTTTGATTTTAGGGCGTGCCTCGCACGCCCGATTTTTTTTGGATTTTTTTTAAATTACAAAAATTAAATAATTTTTTATTCTTCTTTTTGCGCACAAAAAGAAATATAAAAATATAAAAAATGTTATAAACGGGCGTGCAATGCACGCCCCTACAAACCACAATGTGAACTAATCACTCGTAGGGGCGTGCATTGCACGCCCGCCCCCTCAGTCAGGCTTACGCCTGCCAGCTCCCCCAACGGGGGGAGCCAAGAGGTGGAGGCTAACCTAAAATTCTCGGCTCCCCCTATGGGGGAGCTGTCAACTCGTAGAGTTGACTGAGGGGGGACATGATGGATGTCTGCGAGGTTTCGCAGCTTGTCTGCCCCGCAGGGGCAGGTAGCGGAGAGCGAAACCCGAACAACCCCTTTACGCAACGAAGCTCAAGCAGTCAGTTAGCTTTGGGGCGTAAAGGTCGTTAGGGGTATGTCAGCGCTTTTCCTGCGGAAAAGCCGCACTGCGTGCGTCCGCATCTATCTTTGCGGCGCAATGGGCGACTCGAAAGCGCCCTTTGAATCGGAAGAAGTATCCGACGATGCCGTAAGGCATCGCTTTCCCGTAGGGAAAGTTCTGAACACGCTTTTTTTGTTTCTTTTTTTTGCGAAAAAAAAGAAAGATAAAAATATAAAAAATGTTATAAACGGGCGTGCAATGCACGCCCGCAAAATCTCATGCAATAGGGTGTTTATCGGCATACTAAGAATAAAATTTTTACCTACTTTAAAAAAAGCAATAAAAAGTAGGCACTTGGAGTGCACTCCAAAATATATGTGCATTTCAAAATGCACAAAAACCCCTTTCAAAAATTATGCAAGGTGTAAAAAATTAACTTCATCACATTAAAATTTCTTTTTTATTCTTGCACTGCCACAAAAAAAGTGCTATCATAAATTTAAGATTACGAAAACATTTCGTAATACCAACAAATGAGATACCATATCCCTCCCACGAAATCATCGTGGGGGGGGTATTTTCACTTCGTGAGAAATTAATATATATTTCTCGCAGGCTAAGCAGGTATCATTAAGTCGGGCGGATCCTCCCTCGTCGGATATTCGTTCGGCGGCGTTTCCTTGTGAGTGGGAAACGGCGTGTCATCTGTGCCGCACATAAGGAGCCGAAAGGCTCATTCAGGCTGTGCGCTTTGGCGCAAATGTAAAGCACAGACCATGGTTTGAGAGGGGAAAGGGGTTTCCCTTCGATAGGAACAAAAGACGCGCGACAACTCATAAAGCCCGATTTAGTGATTCTTTGGCTCAGCTTTTTTATACGGAAATGCTGTCGGTGCCCGAAAGACCGCATTGGTAAGGACGCAAACCCCCGTCCTTGTCCGATTTTTTCAGTGAAAAGGCTGCACAGCCGGGAATCTCGCTTTTTTTAACACGCCCTAGGTGTGTTTTTGTGCAATGCTTTTTTGCAATATATGGTTTTTTGAAACCGCCATCTTTTCCGTGTGATATTATGTCATTTTATGATGTGAAATCTAAAAACAGAAAGGGTGGATTTTTTTATGAACAATTTTAGGTTTCGAAGATTTTTAAGCGGTGTGCTCGCGCTGGTTATGATGACGAGCACATTTACAATGGTAAATGTTGTGAGTGTCAGTGCGGCGACAGCCAACTTCACGCTTGGCAGTATTTCAGGAAAAACTGTAAGTACGGCAGCTGAATCAGATTTATATGCTGATTCAAGTAGTAAAAAGTGCACAGTTAAGGACGAAGCAGGAAGGTTTGATAAAACATGGATTGCTAATGGAACAAAAAATAATATTACCAATGATGAATATATGGATATTACCATAAATAGCAGTACATTTACTAGTAAAAATAGTGGTAATATGTTTACTATAAGTGGCTACAATCCATATGGAGGCAATATTGGTCCTAAAGTTGATGCTGAAAATAATTTTGTAATAACTTTAAAAACTGCCGGTAAACTTTATATTGATTATGCTTGTAATTCAAGTGGCAAAAATGGTACAATTTTTTACAAAAGTAACGAGCCGGGAGCAGTAGAACAAAAAGCATATCTTGGTTTGCCGAGTAATAATAAAAGTGCTAATGGTATACAAACTTTTTTTGATGCACCTGCTGGAACGTATACATTAAAAAAAGATGAGAGTCTTGGTAGTTCTGGTACAATAGATAATATTTATGTTTACGCTGTGGGTTTCATATCAAACAGCGGTACAACCTATACTATCAAAGGCAACTGCACGGGCCTTACAAAAGGTCAGACATTCACACTGACAGATAACACCGCTCCCGAAAAGCCTGTTACATATACGGCAACAGTAGATGAAGGTGATAAAACATATACCGTTACAAAGAAAGCCGAATCGGCTCCTTTTGGCGCCAATACAAAGCTCACAGCTTCATTGTCGGGCTATAAGGTAAACAACGGAGATACAGCCGAAGTCACACTTTCCGGCAGCGGTGAAACCTTCAATGCTACTCCCGCTCTTGCATTTGAAAGCAACCAGTATTCTGTTACGCTTAAGGTAGTAAACAGCGATGATAGCACCGATATTTCAAATGCAAATGCTTACAAAAAGTCGGCTAAGGGTACGGCTATTCCAATAAATAAGAACGGTACAGAAATAAAGCTCAACAAGGGCACTACAGAGACCTTCTATGTTGGCGCACCTAATTTCTTAGGCGCTGCCACAGAGGAAGTTTCAGAGGCGAACAACGGTAAGGTTATAACCGTAAAGCTTGATCCTATGCCCAAATCGGGAAGTATTACGGGTGGCAATTATTTCAGCACGCAATTATTCTATCCCGAAACTCCCAAAGAAGGTGCAGCGGCTGCGTATAATTTCAAGGACTTATCAAACTATACCGCAAACGGCTTTACCTTCTCTAAGTTTACCGTACAGATGTTTGACAGCAGCGAGTCATCCGCGGCAAGACTTAATATTGCAAAAAAGCAGACTATTAAATATAAGCCTACAGAAGACGGTACGCTTACTATTATAGGTGCTTCGGGAAGCAATAAGGATAAAACAAGAGGATATAACATAAGTCCCGAGCCCGTAGACGGAAATCCAAGCGTAGTGTATGACGGAGAACCATCAACGGATTGGGTAACAAAAACTCATCAATTAAAGGAAGGCATAGAATATACAATTACTGTAAAGGATGTTGATGCTATCAATATACAGAAAATTTCCTTTGAGCCTTCCAATACATATGATGTTACTATAAATGCCGATAATAAAACGGAAGATTCCGTTACAATAAATGTAGGTTCTCAGCAATTCACAGCAAAGCCGAGCACTACTACGACATCGGAGGGACTTAAGCTTACGGAAGGTAAGCATACATTGTCTGCAAAGGGTTATACTATCACTCCCAATGTGATCGATGTACAGTCAAGCGGTGTAAACAGCTTCGATGTAACTATTGAAAAATCCACAGCTGTAACAGTCAAGTTCAGTCTGGTAGATAAGGTAAGCGACATTGAGGGAGAAAGTGCAGCCGATGCGGGCGAAAATATCAAGATAGAACAGCTTGACGCAACTAATGCCGTTGTAAAAACAGAGAACTTAAAAACAATAGCTAAACCTGTAGAATTTACAGATATAGACGCAGGTACGAAGTTCAGGTTCTCAAGTTCTGCTCGTAATGTTGTAAGATGGCTTACAGTAAGAAACGGCGTAGTTGATACTGAGAAAGACGGCGACTATTCATATAAGTGGAAGGACGATATAGGCTTCTTCAACGGTGACGGAGGAAATAACAGATACTTTATTTACACTGTTCCCAATAAAGAAACCATATCGACCACAGGCACGGATGGTGTGTATGGCATTGAATTTACAGCAGTTGATAAAGTTTCATCTATGACTGTTCTAAGAAATAATAATTCATACGGAGATCATATTCAGGATCTCAATTTTGCTCAGTATGGTTTTGGTAAAGACAAGGCAGTACTCTGCGGCAACGACGCAAGAAACTTTACAAGCTACAGATTTGAATATGCCGGACTTGGCGATTATCATATGGGTTACTGTGCAGATATATACAACACTGTGCTTAAGGAAGATAACGGCAAAGCAGCTAAAGTGCAGACGACCAATGAATTTGGTATATTAAATGCCGAAGGTGAAGGAAGGCACACTCATGTAGTATTTAAGGTAGGCAATGAGGTAAAGGCTGAGGATGGAGGTCCTGTTCAGGTTATTATAGACAGAACCGGTGCTGTTGACCTTTATGAAGTTGAGGTTGATCCTGAAGATGCGAACGGAAGTGGATATAAGACTGTAGGCAGTGCTTTGCAAGAAATAAATAACGGTATTGACAACAAGGAAGTATTTGAAGTAACAGCCGGCAAGATGTACGGTATACGCGCAAGAGAAACAGGCGCTGCTGTAGAGTGCTATGTTAAGTCAATAAGGATATATAATCCTAACAATATACTTGACAGCGAGAACTATACAGAGTCTAACAAAAATGTAAAGAAACTTACAGATGACGAGATATCGGCTCTTAATGATGCAGGAATTGAATTGAGTGCTTCTTCGGGAGAAAAGATATTCAGGATCATAGGTACTATTGCCCTTGACGAAAAGGATGCCGCAAGTGAATCAGCAGCAAAAAGCTTCCTTCAGACTATAGATTCTGTAGGCTTTGATGCATACAAGGAATCAGACTATAAGATCTATGATGATCTTACAAAGACCTTGAGCGGATATCATTTCACAGGCAGAGACAGCCTTAAAGAGCAAAATCAGCAAGAATTTGACGCTGCATCTGTCGAGGTTAATACAATTACATTTGCTGATATTGTAAATACGGCAGTTGACTTTGATGATGACAGAGAAGTTGATCTTGGTGAACTTAATCCGTCAACATTCAGTAAGTTGTTTGTTCAGACTTTCTACGCAACAAACGAGAATATGGTTCTTATACCTTGGGTCAAGTACGTAGGCAGCGATGATAAAGTTTATTCACTTATATCAATTGGCGTCGAAGGCAATAACGGAAAACTTGATACAACAAACAATGTATATCTTAATGTAGAGGACTAATTATAGGGGGTAATTTATTATGAGAATATATGAAAAGCCATGTATGACAGTTACTTGCTATAATGCAGAGGACAATACTAATTATCTTACGCTAAATGCAACATCGGCTATTGCTCCTTACAATAACGCAAAAGCAGGAACTTCAATAGGCAGTCAATCGTTTACACTTCACAGTTAATTAATTTAAAAGGCGGGCTGAGGTTTCCTCAGCCCGCCTTACTGTCCTTTAATTATCTTCTTTCGATATCCTTATCTCTTATCATTCCGCTGCTTCTGTCTATCGTATATTCATACTTTGTGCTGTTTGCCGTGAACTCCACATCATACACTGCCAAGCCGTCGTCGTTGTCATTATGGGTGTGTATATAGCTTACATTTGCCTTTGCTATGCCCGCATCCTTAAGAGCGATGCTTTCGGCTTCTGCGGAGGTTATGCCGCTTGCAGCCGTGTTTGTGTTCTGCGTTTGGCTGCCGCCGCCGAGCGAGAAGTATATATCCGTGTCAGCCTTCAATATCCTTCCCGTGGAGCTTTCTATGTCGTATTCGTATTCCTTTCCGTTGGCTCTGAATTCTATTTCATACACCTGTCTGCCGTCGTCGTAGTCCTGCTTAGCCTTTGTAAATTCGGCTTGAGTAAGCCCTGCGTCATTGAGCGCTATAGACTTTGCCTGTTCAAGCGTCACGGGCGCGCCTGCGGTCGGTTGAGTGCCCTGGACAGTTGAGCCCTGCGCCGTCTGGCTCTGCGCCGTCTGAGCTTGAGTTGTGTTTGCAGCCGTGTTCTGAACGGGAGTGAGAGCCACCTCATATTGCTTTTGATTGTATGTCAGCACCAGCTTTGCACCCGTGCCCGTCTCCACCACGTGCAAATTCATGTTGTCGGCAACACAGCTGTGCACCATCACAAGCACCAGCCCTACAGCCAGCACAGCGATAACGATATTCTTAAAAATTTTCATAAAAACTCACCCTTTCTTTGATTTTTTGAATAAAATCAACATATTTTGTATTTTTATTTTATCATTTATATACCTTTTATTCAATTAAAATTTCATTAGAATTTCAACCATGTGCAATTTTAACAAAAATTAGGCAATTTTTTTGTAATAAGTGTGCAAGGCTGTCTTTGCTGCCTGAAAATATGTTATCCTCTGTATAACACTTATTATCCCGTTTTCGGCGGATTTTATAAATTTTGTTTTTGCTTATTTTTGCCCGTCTCATTCGTCCCGCGTTGAAAAATAGGTTGTATTTTCGTTTAAAATGTAGTATACTTATTATGTAAAGTTGTGATTTTTAATTCGTTCTTAACAATTTATCTTTTAGAATAAGTACATAAGCGTAACGGATAGACTAAGGAGGAATATTTATTATGGCCGAGTATAAAAACAGCGGCTTGGACAGGAAATCTCTTGCCGAAATAAAAAGCAAAAGACTTGAGGAGGCTCTGAGTGCTTACACACCCGAGCAGACTAAGGAAACTGTCAGTAAGCTGCTGGAGGCTTATACGGATGACGGTAAAAATTATTTTGGCGCAGGCGCCAGAGATACGACCCTCTACTTTGCCGATGACGAGTACATAAGAGAAATAGAAAAGGAAAAGGCAGCGTCCGCCGATAAAGCGGAGGAGGAGTCGGAGCCCGAAAAGGAAAAAAACTCATTCGTAGGCAAGCTCCATAAGCTTACTTCCTTCATAACGGCAAGCGATGAAGCCCAAGCCGAGGAAGAAAAGGACGAAAAGCCCGAAAAGCAGAAGTCCGAAAAAACACTTCCCGACATAAGGGAGATACCCATATCCGAGCTTGGCGCTCCTGCCGAGGATGAAAAGCCCGAAGGCTTGGATCCCGAAAATACGGACTCCGAAACCTTGGACACCGAAAAGACGGCGGAGCCCGAAAAAGAGGAGCCTGCTCCCGAAGCCGAAAAAGCCGAAGCCGAAAAAGCCGAAACGGAAAAAGTCGAAACGGAAAAAGTCGTGCCAAAAGCTAAGACGAGCGCATATGACGAGGCTGCCGCAGAGATAGAAAAACAGACAGCCGAGGCGCTTGAAAGCCTTGCTGCCGACAATATAAATATCCCTCAGGATGAAACAGACAAGCAGAGCGCAGAGCCTGTGCAGGCCAAGGAGGCGGAGGCGGAGCCAAAGCCCGAAAAGCCCGACGAAAAGTCGGAGCAGAGCGCTCCCGATAAACCCGAATATGAGCCTACGATAGTTTTGAAGCCCGTAAAGGCGGAGGACATCAAAAAGGCGGAAAAAACCGAGGAGGACGCAGAAGATATGAGACGCGAATTTTTTGACAACGAGATCGAAGTGGACGAAGTGCCTCGCCGCAGACGCAAGCATACGCAGCCCGCTCCCGAGCCGGAGGAGGTCAAAGAGCCCGAGCCGGAATATGAGGACGAGGACTATGATGATGACGAGTATGAAGACGACTACGAGGATGACGAGTACGAGGACGACTTCGAGGAGAAAAAGAGCAAGTTCGGCGGATTTTTCAGCCGCAAGAAGAAGGACGACTTCTATGATGACGACGAATATGACGACGAGGACTTTGACGATGATGAATATTATGATGACGACGATGAGTACGAGGAAGGCATATTTACCGTAGGCAGGATCATAAATATACTTGTGATAATAGCCCTCATATGCTCAACGGCATTCTTTGCGGCAAGCAACTACACCAATTCCAAGAAGCTGGAATCCGCAAACACTCAGATAAACGAGCTTAACAACGGCAACGCCGCAGGCGGAGCGGACGAGCAGATCAATCAGCTTAAGGCGCAGATAGACACTCTCACTGCCGAGAATGCAAGACTTAAGTCGGGCGGCACACAGACGGGCACAACGCCCGCATCGGGCACGACCCCATCAACTCCCGCTTCTACTACAATAAGCGGTACGGCTCCCGCAGACGATTCGGATTCATCTGATTCCTCATCGTCGGCATCGGGCTCTACCTACACCATTAAGGCGGGCGACACAGGCTCGAAGATATGCAACGCTGTTTACGGACAGTACACTCCCGAGCTTTGGGAGAAGATACTTTCTGCCAACAATATGACAACATCGACGGTTTATCATCCCGGCGATGTACTCCAAATTCCTTGATAAAGGGAGGAAAATATGAATTATTCCGAATTAAGCCTTGCGGAGCTCAGAGAAATTGCCCGCGAAAAGGGCATAGGCTCTATCACCACCTACAGAAAGGCAGAGCTTATAGACCTGCTTGAAAGAGAGGCGCCCCAGTCGCTGCCCGTTGTGGAGGAACACAGCCGCACGGACGATGTGTCCGAGGCAGGCATGGGCGAGGGCATACTCGAAGTGCTCCAGGACGGCTTCGGTTTTCTAAGAACAAACAATTACCTTACGGGAGCGGGCGATATCTATGTCGCTCCCTCTCAGATAAGGCGTTTTAATCTCAAAACGGGCGACAGCATAAAGGGCAGGATAAGGCTCCCCAGAGAGAATGAAAAATTTGCGGCTCTGCTCTTTGTGACCGATATAAACGGCGATAAGCCCGAGGTCGCAAAGCAAAGACCCAATTTTGAGTCGCTCACGCCTGTTTTTCCTTATGAAAGTCTTAGGCTCGAGACCGAGCGCAAAGAGCTTTCAACAAGGCTTATAGACCTCATAGCCCCCATAGGCAGAGGTCAAAGAGGTATGATAGTCGCTCCGCCCAAGGCGGGCAAGACCGTACTTCTCAAAAAAATTGCAAATGCCATAACGGGCAAATATCCCGAAATTTATGTCATTGTGCTTCTCATAGACGAGCGCCCCGAGGAGGTCACGGATATGCAGAGGAGCATTTCGGGCAATGTGGATGTCGTGTTCTCTACCTTTGACGAGCAGCCCGAGCACCACAAGAGAGTTGCCGAGATGGTGTTTGAAAGAGCCAAAAGGCTTGTGGAGCAGGGCAAGGACATAGTTATCCTTTTGGACAGCATCACAAGGCTTTCAAGGGCTTATAACCTCACTGTGCCGTCCAGCGGCAGGACGCTTTCGGGCGGTCTGGATCCCTCGGCGCTTTATATGCCCAAGAGATTTTTCGGCGCAGCCCGCAAGACAGAGGAGGGCGGAAGCCTCACCATACTTGCCACGGCGCTTGTGGAAACAGGCTCCAAGATGGACGATGTCATCTTCGAGGAATTCAAGGGCACGGGCAATATGGAGCTTGTGCTGGACAGAAAAATGAGCGAAAAACGCATTTTCCCCGCCATCAATATTGCCAAGTCGGGCACGAGGCGCGAGGAGCTTCTTTTGAGCAAGAATGAGCTTGACGCGGCGTATTTCCTGCGCAAATCCTTCAGCTCCAATGTTTCGTCGGGCGACGTGACGGAGCAGATAATAGATATGCTCTCAAAGACAAGGAATAATGCGGAATTCGTGGCAACGGTCAATAAATTGGATAAGAATTGATATAAGGAGGCGCAAATGCCTCCTTTTTGTCGCATTCACGGTTTTTTTGGCACAAAATCGCCCCAATTACAAGGAATAAAACTATTGAAATTTATCCCGATATATACTAATATATAATTAAATAAAACAAATCGGAGAAGCAACATGGATCTATCTGTAATAATAGTCAATCACAATACAAAAAAGCTCACGGAGCAGACCGTTTCGTCCGTAGCCGCCACCACAAGGGGCGTGGACTACGAAATAATAATAGTGGACAATTCCTCGGACAAAAGCGAGGTCTATCCCGCCGATGACGGCAGGGTGAAGCTCATACCCAATGTCGAAAACAAGGGCTTTGGGCACGCCTGCAATGTGGGCGCAAACATAGCGATAGGCAGGTACATACTTTTCCTTAATTCGGACACCATCATGCACAAGGGATCTCTCAAAAAGTGCATAGACTATATGGACAAGCACGTGGACACGGGCTGTCTGGGCATAAAGACAACGCTTAAAAACGGCGATTTCGACCACGGCTGCAAGAGGGGCTTTCCCACGCCGTTCAACAGCCTTTGCTATGTTCTTAAGCTGCATAAGCTCTTTCCCCGCTCCAAAAAATTCGGAGGCTATACCCTCAGCTATCTCAGCATAGACGAGACTAACGAGGTGGACAGCGTGAGCGGAGCCTTTATGCTCATACCCAAGCAGGTGCTGGGCAGAGTGGGGCTTTTTGACGAAAGCATATTTATGTACGGCGAGGACATTGACCTTTGCTATAGGATAAAAAAGGCGGGCTACAGGGTGGTCTACTTTGCCGAGGCGTCAATGACTCATCTCAAGGGTCAGAGCGGACTGCACACCAAAGACGCCGCAGTCATAAAGCACTTTCACCGTGGCATAAAGCGTTTTTATGATATGTATTATAAGGATAAATACAATATATTTGTGACACTTCTCATGCACGGCGCCATAAATCTGAGGTGCGCCCTTGCCTTGGCTGTGTCCGGGATAAGAAGGCGGTAATATGAAAATAGAAATACTCATGGCTGTGTACAACGGCGAAAAATATCTGGCAAAGCAGCTTGAGAGCATAGCCCGTCAGACCTTTACCGACTGGAGGCTCACCATACGCGACGACGCCTCCACGGACGGCACGATCATAGTTATAAGGCAGTTTGCGCGCCGTTTTCCCGATAAGGTCAGTTTTTTTGTCAATCCCAAAAATTCAGGCTCGCCCAAGGCAAATTTTTTTTCGCTCATCAATAATTCCGATGCGGACATCATTTTCACCTGCGATCAGGACGACATATGGGAGGAAAACAAGCTTGAAACCACTCTCAAAGCCTTTGAGGGTGTTGATAAGCCCCTGCTCGTCCACACCGACCTCAGCGTTATAGACGAAAAGGGCGAAGCGCTCTATCCGTCCATGATAAAAAAACAGCATATAGATGTCAGCCGTACTGCCATAAACCGCATTATAGTTCAGAATGTGGTCACGGGCTGCACAATGGCTTTCAATAAGGAGCTGAAAAGGCTGCTTAAGGAGCCCGAGCTTGTGCCCGTGCACGACTGGTGGATAGCGGCTGTGGCGGCGATATACGGCGACATAGTGTTCATAGACCAATGCACCGTGCGCTACAGGAAGCACGGCGACAATGTATGCGGACCGCAGGATATGTCAAGCCCCGCCTATCTCAACGGCAGACTGCGCGACAAAAAGCGTTCCGCCAAGATGCTGGAGCTGGGCTATATAATGGCGCTGGAGCTTATGGAAAAATACGAGCTGCCTTCGGATGTGGAGCGTATGCTCAAGGCTTATGCCTCAATGCCCCGCAAAAACAAGCTCCAAAAGCTCGGCATAATATCAAAATACGGCATATGGAAAAGCGGAATTGCAAGAAAGCTGGGACAGCTTTTGTTTATGTAAGGAGTTTTTTATGATACTTAAGAAAATAGGGAACTACGGCAGGCAAAACGGAATAAAGGCCCTTGCGGTAAAGCTCAGGGAAAGGCTTGCATATAAGCTGGAGGCAAGGCGATACACCATAGCCAACACCCCCGACAGAGATACTCTTGCCCTGCAGAGGCTCGAAAAATACGACAAAAAAATAACTATAAGCATATGCGTACCCGTATACAACACGGACAAAAAAATGCTGGAGCAGATGCTCCTTTCCGTGCTCGGACAGACCTATGCCGACTGGGAGCTTTGCGTAGCGGACGGCAGCTCGCAGAGCTATGCCTATGTGGAAAGCATGGTGCGCGGACTTAACGACAGCAGGGTCGTATACAAGCGCCTTTCTCACAATATGGGCATCTCCGTCAACAGCAACGAGGCCTGCGCCCTTGCCACGGGAGAATATATTGCGCTTCTCGACCATGATGATGTGCTTTCGCCCGATGCGCTCTATGAGGTAAGAAAGGTAATAGACGAGGGCGCGGACTTCATATACAGCGATGAGGCGAGCTTTTCGCACAATGTAAAGGACCCCGACATAATACACTTCAAGCGGGATTTTTCAATATTCGACCTTCGGGGGAATAACTACATATGCCATCTTTCGGTTTTCAAGCGGTCGCTTTTTGAGGCTGTGGGAGGCTTCAGAGCAGGCTTTGAGGGCAGTCAGGATCACGACCTTATATTGAGGCTCTGCGAGAGGGCGCAGAAAATAAAGCACATCCCCAAGGTGCTTTACAACTGGAGAGTGCATACAGGCTCCGTAGCCTCGGACATAGAGGCAAAGCCCTATTGCGTAGCGTCGGGCATAGAGGCTGTGAAGGACCACCTCAACAGAATGGGCATACCCGCAGAGGTGACGAGCGCAGTCGAAAACGCCTCCGTCTACAGAGTGAAATACACCTGCCTTGTAAAGCCTGCCATAATAAACGACATAGAGAACATAAGGGGCGTTACAAACGAATATATAATAGTTGCCAAGCCCGATTTAAGGTTCCTTGCAGGCTCCGTGAATGAGCTTTGCAGTGTGCTCCAGCTTTCGGGCGTGGGCATGGTCGGCGGTATGATAATAAGGAACGGACGCATAGAGCACGCCTCGCTCATGCAGGGCGCAGACGGGCTTTATTCGCCTTATTCGGGAATGTCCGCCTTGAGCGAGGGCTATATGAAGCGCCTTAAATACGCGCAGGGCGCGGACGCTCTGCCCTATCAGTTCTTTGGAGTAAGACGCTCCGTGCTTGAAAAAATGGGATGGTTCGAGGAAAACCTCAGAGAGGATGATAAGGTCGCGGATATGTGCAGCCGTATGAAAAAGCTCGGCTATGAAATAGTGTTCGATCCCTATGCCGTTGCGGAGAGGGGATAAAAAGCAGGGAAAAACTGTAATTAAACCTGTACCTACTCCCCCTCAGTCAGGCTAACGCCTGCCAGCTCCCCCGCAGGGGCGCCGAGAATTTGTGGTTAGCCCTTGCCTCTTGGCTCCCCTTTTGGGGGAGCTGTCACGAAGTGACTGAGGGGGGGGAAAAAATATACTGGATGTCTGCTCGTGCGAGCCGCTTGTCTAAACTTTTTGCTTCTTTTTGTGCGCAAA
>CANQVZ010000045.1 GCA_947627425.1 uncultured Clostridia bacterium
CCGATGCAGTCACGGAATGCCGATGAGCCTATAAATGTTACACCGTCCATTGTTATGTCCGAAAGACTTGTACATCCCTCAAACGCAGAGCGTTCAACGGCCGTAATGCTTGGAGGAATAACTATAGCCTCCAGACCCACACAGCCCCTGAACACATCCATACCCATACTTTCCACAGCTTCGGGAATGGTTATGTTTTTAAGCGCAGCACAGCCTTTAAAGGCATAATCACCTATAGATGTAACCGTATTGGGTAAGGTTATATCCGTAAGACCGCTGCACCCGTCAAACAGTGAGCTTTCTATGGTTGTAACTCCGTCGGGAATTACAATTTCGGTAAGCTTGCCGCAATTGTTAAACGCAGCCGAGCCCAAAGAAGAAACACTTTCGGGAATAACCAATTCCGTCAGACCCGAGCAGTCGGCAAAGGCACAGCTGCCTATGGATGTGACGCTGTCGGGAATTGATATGTTTTCAAGACCTTTGCAGCCGCTGAAAGCATAATCGCATATTTCCGTAACGCTATGGGGAATTACAACGCCTGTAAGAGCGGTGCATTTTCTGAATGAATATTTGCCTATCGTCTTCACTCCGTCGGGAATTTCCACATATTGTACCGCGGCAGGAACACATATTATCTCTGTTTTGGCTTTATCATACATAATTCCCTTATCCGAGGAATATACCGTGTTATTTTCGTCTACATTTATAGCCGTCATATTGACACAGCCGTCGAACGGGAAAATCCCCACGGATGTTACGCCTTGCGGAATATTTAATGATACAAGGCTTTGACAGTTTGAAAAAGCATTGTCCTCTATTGCTGCAACGCTGTCGGGAATAATTATATCGGTCAAATTTGTACATTGTGAAAATGTATATGACTTTATGGTATCAATACCGTTGGGAATAACCACACTTTTCAGATTTGTACAGCCACGGAATGCGGAGGCGCCCAATTCATCGGTACTGTCGGGAATAACAATTTCCGTCAGACCCGTGCAGCTAGCGAATGCGGAACCGCCTATATATGTAACATTTTCCGGTATGACGATTCCCGAAAGAGCACTACAGCTTCTGAAGGCGGAATCCCCGATATGTGTAACATTTTTCGGTATGGTTACGTCTGTCAGCTTGCCGCAGCTTGAAAAGGCATAGTCACCTATCGATGTAACTCCCTCGGGTATGCTCACTCTCACAAGTCCGCTGCAGTTCTGAAATGTATATCCTTCAATGGAAGTAACACCATCGGGGATTACAATTTCCGTCAGACCACGGCAGTTGTTGAAAGCGCCCTCTCCTATTGATGTAACGCTTTCGGGTATTGCAATTTCTGTCAGAGAAGTACAATATGAGAATGCGGAACTGCCAATATATGAAACATTTTCGGGTATGGTGATCTCCGCAAGGTCATAGCAGCTTGAAAAAGCAGAATCTCCGATATATGCAACACTGTCCGGAATATCTATGCTCGTTAATACCTGACAGCCATAGAACGCATATTCGGGTATTTTATTTTTCCAGCCAAACTCATAATCATATCCTCCGCCTATAGGTCCCGCTGTTTTAAAGCCGCAGCCATAGAACGCGTTATCTCCGATAGAATCAACATTTTCGGGAATGGTTATGTTTGTCAGCTTGCTACAGAATACAAAGGCATCCTCGCCTATCGAAACAACTCCCTCCGGTATGTTCACTTTTTCAAGCTCGCTGCAAAACTCGAATGTATATCCTTCAATAGAAGTAACTTTGCTTGGAACATTTATTTCCGTAAGACTGCTGCACTGCGAAAAAGCGCCCTCTCCTATGGACACAACGCTTTCGGGTATTGTGACCTCTGTAATATGTCCGGATTCAAATGCACCCCTTCCTATGGCTACTACGTCAACTTCGCCTATTTTGCTTGGTATGACAACACTTGTAACGCTTTTATCAGCGCCTGTTACCGTTCCTGTGGATTCATCAAAATAAATACAGCCTCCGATTATGTTTTCGTCTTGATAAGGAATACCCTTATCTTCGGTATCATCGCCCGAGGCAGCCTCATCGTTTGCCGCAGACAGAATATTGCCCTCATCGGCAACACTGATATTTATACATGCAAATGCCATTATTACAGACAATATTATGCCTGCCGTTCTTTTCATTTTCATATAACAACTCTCCTTAAAAATGTTTTATCCTATCTTATCAATATAGTCAAGTATCACATCCACAGCCTTATCGGGACCTATCTTTGCGGTGTTTATAACAAGGTCGTAATTTGCTATATCCTCCCAGCGCTGTCCCGTATAGAACTTGAAATAAGACGCCCTCTTTTTGTCCTTCTTTTCTATGGCTTCTTCCACGGTACCCTTTTCGGGCATGGGATAAAGGCTCTCAAAGCGGGCTTTTCTGAAATCCATATCCGCCTTGAGGAAAACTCTAACGGGCTTTTTTTCTCTTAATATATAGTTTGAGCATCTGCCGAGCACAACGCATGAGCCTTTGTCCGCGGCGCTCCTTATTATGTCCGCCTGTATTGCAAAGAGCTTGTCGTTGTCGGGGAGAACTCCCGCCTGCGATGAGCTGTGCACGCCCATTATGAGCGAATAAAGAAGGCTGTTGGTAGCCACCTCGTCAACTCTTTCAAATGTTTCCTCGGCATAACCTGCCTGCTTTGCCGCCATATTTACAAGCTCCTTATCGTAATATGGCACATCGAGCCTCTGCGAAAGCTGCTTGCCTATGTAATTTCCGCCGCTGCAAAACTGTCTGTTTATGGTGATTATGACCTTGTCCATGAATAATACCTCCTCTATTTTACGGCTTGTGCGCCGTGTTGTGTTAATATTATTTTACTCCAATTAAACCGATTTGTCCATAAAAATTTTATTAAAAACGGGCGTGCAGCGCACGCCCGCAGACTGTCGAAAAAGTATTTTTATACAAACAAGACCCTTTCGTCAATCCTTTCAGCTTGACACCTTCCCATTACACCACAAAGTTTTATGTATAAATAGCCCCCCTCAGTCGCCCTTCGGGCGCCAGCTCCCCCACAGGGGCGCCGAGAAGCAGCGGTCAGCCCCAAATTCTCGGCTCCCCCTCCGGGGGAGCTGGCAGGCGTAAGCCTGACTGAGGGGGGGGTATGCTTTGTATGCAAAAAAAATTCATATAACAAGATATTTTACCGACACGTAGAAACGGGCGTGCAGCGCACGCCCGTTCATTTTACCTTTTCTTTTTATTCCTTTTGTTTCTTGAGCTATTTTTCTGCATAATTGCTTCCTTTACCTCGGCGTCGAAGGCTGCGGCTCTTATGAGCTTATCCTCCGTCTTTGCCTTTCTTGCCCTATCTATGAGAGTGTAGAGCACAAAGAGCACTATGCCTACAATCGATATCAGTATGGAGGGCACAAGTCCCTTTGATGTGAAATCGAATGTGACGGTATGCTCGCCGGCGGGTATATCCACGCCTATAACGCCGTCGTCGCCTATAGACACCTTATCCACGCTCTCGCCGTCAACGCTGACCTTCCAGCCGTCAACATAGGGTATGGATGTAAAAAGCACGCCGCTATCCTCGGCATTTACCGTTCCTTCTATATGAGTGTCGTCAAAGCTCGTTATGGTGTAGGGCTGAAGCTTGAGCTTATCATATGCCTCCTGGAATACGGCATCGTCATAGCTTGCGGCATATATCTTGACCGTACCGTCCTTACGATAGCTCTTTTCAAATTCGCCCTTGTTGGTCATTGCAAAGTTGACATTTATCTTCTCGCCCGCCTTGACATGACCTATATCGAAAAGACTCTTGCCTGCCGAAAGCTCTCTGTCCTCGTTGGCTGTGTCGGTCTTGTATTTCACTCTCTTTGTGTTGCCCGCATCCACATATACGAATACATACTGATCCCTGTCCGATGTGAACTCGGCTGTGACTGTAGGCTCCAGAGCGATATTGGCGGGATCGGTAAGGCTGTACTTAAAGCTGTTCTCGTCCATCTCCTCCGTTACTTCCATATATGTCTTTGTTATGCTGTCGGGCTTTATGGGCGTGAACATATCCTTGTCCACTCCCGCAGCAAGCTTTATAAATTGATTTTGGACCTCAAACGGCTGTGAATCGGTAGTCTGCCAATCCGTGATGTCGCTGTTTACCATAAAGCCGAGAGGCAGCACTCTGTTGTTCCTGTATATCCACACATTGTCGAACTGCTTTTCAAACTCGTATCTCTCGTTTCTTATCTCGCCGTTGCCGTTGTCATCCGCCTTGTTCATAACATATTTGAGATCGAACATTGCGTCTATAAGCGCCGTGGGGTCATAATATCTGTAGCTGTTGCCCGTTGCGGCTATGCCCAGATGACCTATAAACTCGGATATACCGCCGGGCGCAAGAGAGCTGAACTGCGAAAATCCGTTGTAATGATAGAGCGCAGCGTCGTTTATGGATGTGAAACGCCTGAACTCCGTGCGGTAGAAGCCGTTATTTTCCTTTTCGTCCATATATTTAATGGCATCGGTAGTGCCGTCGATATACTTAACATATGCCTCTCTGTCGGTAGTCCTGTCAAGTCCCTGATGGCTTGAGAACATACACTCGGCAAATACGCACACCAATATTACTCCCATTATGACGGGGAGAGAGGACTGCTTTGCGTTCTTATAGTTGTAAATTATAACGGCGTATATTATCATAGCTATTATGTTTATGGCTATGTCGGAATTTGAAAGCACTCTGTCTATATCGTGTATAGCGGGTACCATTATGAACTCCGTCACTATTATTACCACCGTGTACAATATGCCCGCATACACCACAAATTCAAAGCTGCAATGCTTTATGTTCATAAGTCCCTTATAGGCTATATAAAGCATTATAAAGCTATATATGAATGTATATCTGTGAGGCAGATTCGAGGGGAAGTGGAAGCCGTGTATAAGGAAGTCCAAGGGCTTTATACAAGCGCAGAGGAGCATCACTATAAGCATGAGCGCCATGCCCCATTTTTCCCTCTTGTTTATGTTCTTATTGAAGAAATAGAGCGGTACAAGCATCATAGTTATTATTCCGCTGTAGACATTGGGAAGGTCCTCGTTTCTTGCCAGAACAACGGGTCTTGCACCTATGAAGTGGTTTGTTATGAGCTGATACACGTTCTCATATATTTCAAACTTGGGGAAGGTCGTATCGCTCGTTGCGGTCTGTCCCAGAGCTATGGCAACGGGCGCAAGTATGAACATGGCGGTAAGAGCGCATATTACGGAAACAATGGCAAACTTCACCATTCTGGAGAGCATTACCTTTTTGTTCCTGCTCCACTCGTAGTTTGCAAAGAGCACAACAAGGAAGTATGCAGCCGTGAATATACACACGAGCACAGCCATATAGAAGTTTACTATCATGGTGAGAGTAAGCGCAAAGTAATAGAGCATATGCTTATTCTCATGTATTATCCTCTCAACGCCGAGCGCAACTATAGGGAAAAGCGCAACGGAATCCAGCCACATGACATTCCAGTAATAGCCTGTCATAAAGGCTGTGAAGGCATAGAGAAGACCGAAAACAAGTATAGAAATGTCGTTCCTTTTGAAATGCTCCTTTAAATAATATGAAAAGAAGGATGCGCTGAAGCAGGTCTTAAGAAGTATGAAAACCGCAAGCGCCTCGGGCAGGAGCTTCTGAGGAAAGAGCAGAATAAGAAAGCTTATGGGCGAAGCCGTGTAATAAGCCATCTGCGTTACAAATTCCTTGCCGAGTCCGCCCTCCCAGCTGTAGAGAAGGCTCTGACCGTTGAATATACGGTGCCTAAGCTCCTCATGGAAGGGGGCGTACTGATGATAGAGGTCTACCTTGAGCACTATCTGATCACCGAAGGGGTATACGTGTCTTAATATGTAGGTTATGGTCATTATTATAGCCGTGCAGAAAAAGGCGGCTATAACATATCGGTTGGCATAAAACCAATTTTCCTTTTTTTCACTTATCAGTCCCGTAGCTGCAATATTCTCCATTACAAATTCTCCTTATTTCTTAAATATAAATAGCTTGCTGAATACATAGTTCATAACGACTATACCGAACTGCGCGCCTATCTTGGCAATGCTGTCGTTTATATGTAAAAGCCCTACCGTTACATTCATCCACACCAGCTCAAAGCCGAGCGACAATATCCTTGCGCCCACAAAGGATGGTATTTCCTTCAAGAGCACCCTTGCCTCCACCGACTTTGACTCGAAAACAAAAAACTTGTTAGTCACGAAGGCAAATGCCACGGCTATTATCCAGCTCGATACGTTGGCTATGTTCATCTTGAGCGCAGTAAGCTCGCCGCCGCCCGTTATCAAGAGCTTAACAAGCTCATAGCTTAATATGCATACTATCGTGGTGAGTACGCCGAAAAATATATAGCTTATCGTTTCCCTGTTTACAAGCTTTGATATAAGCCTCTTCATCGTCCGTTCCTCCCATAGTCATGCACAGGCTTTTCTATGTTTGTTTTGCCTATGATATAGACGGGTCTGTTCTTGACCTCTATATATATCTTTGCCATATACTCTCCCAATATGCCGCAGCAAAGTATTATGCAGCCTCCCAGAAAAAGCACTATTGTTATCATAGAGGCATAGCCGGGGAAGTCCTTGCCATATATAAGCGTCTTTATTATGACTCCCAGAAGATACACAAACGACGAAGCCGAAACTATGGAGCCAAGATATATGGCAAACTTAAGGGGCACGGTAGAAAATGCCGTTATGCCCTCCATGGCGTATCTGAAAAGTCCCCAGAAGCTCCATTTGGTCTCGCCCGCAGCCCTTTTCACATCCTCAAAGGATATCCACTTGGTGTCAAAGCCCACCCAGCTGAATATGCCCTTACTGAAGCGCTGTACCTCGCTCATGGCAATGACGGCATTTATCATATTTCTGTTCATCATCCTGAAATCTCCCGCGCCGTCGGGCATATCCACATCTGATATCTTATTTATGAAGCGATAAAAGCTCTTTGTGAAAAACTGTCTTAGCTTGGGGTCTCCGCTTCGCGTAGTCCTGTTTGCCGCGCAGCAGTCATAGCCCTCCTCCATAGCCTTAAGCATATCGGGTATGAGAGCGGGCGGATGCTGCAGATCGGCATCCATCACCACGGCATAATCGCCCACGGAGTTCTTAAGCCCCGCATACATAGCGGATTCCTTGCCGAAGTTGCGCGAAAACGAAATATATTTCACTCTCTCGTCCTTTTGCGAAAGCTCCTTCATTATTGACAATGTGCCGTCGCTGCTGCCGTCGTCTATGAAAAGAAAGCCAAAGTCATAGCCCGATATTCCTTCAAGCACCTTGCGGCTCTCCTCGTAGAAAAGCGGGAGCACCTCTGCCTCGTTATAGCAGGGCACAATTAATTCTACAAGCATAGCTGTCTCCTTTTTATCATAATCGTTCAAAAACCATACATAGTTATTTTAACCTAAATGCGGCAATATAGCAATATTTTTTTTACTTTTTAATAAAAAAAGCATATAAAAATGACAAAAGACAGCGTGGAGAGAGCTGTCCTTTGTCTGGAGAGTTGTATATGAATAATAGAGTTTGGCTGAAAAATAGTAAAAAATTGTAATGAATGAAATATCAACAGAAGAAAAAGAAATTTTTACATTTTTCTGCTTGAATTAAGTATACAATATTTTCATAAAATTGTAAAGAAAATTTAAGATTTTTAAATGTAAATAAATTGTGAACAAGAATTTTGCCAAAAAATTAAAAAAACAATTGAAAAAAACACAAAAGGTGGTATAATAGAAAAATGTATATGAAAAAATGAACAGTATTAAAACGGAGGTGAAAAAAATGTTAAGATGTATGCACTGCATGAAAGAATTTGACGAGGCGTATACAAGCTGTCCCCACTGCGGAGCAGAATACACCGTAAAACCGTCAAGCGGCAGACATCTTCGCCCCTCCTCTGTACTGAACGAAAGATATATAGTAGGCTACAGCCTTGATATAAACAGCATTTTTGTCACATATATAGCCTTTGACAAGCTTAAGGAAAGGAGAGTGCTCATAAACGAGTACCTCCCCAATAACTTTGCCGTAAGGCATGACTCCGAAGCGGAGGTAAGCACAAAAAGCGGAGACGCCCAGCAGAAATACTATGCGGGCAGGGAGGCATTTGCCGACGAGTGCAGAGATCTTATAAGCATACAGGATACCGATGTTATAGACGGCTTTGAGGAAAACAACACATTTTATGCCGTAAGGCGCATAGTGAGCGGAACATCGCTCTCGGAGATAATAGACGACGACTACGAGATAACAAACGAATACGCAAGACACGTGATAGTGACACTCTTAAGAGCGCTGGAGCCTGTTCACGAGCTGGGCATAGTGCACGGCAACCTCACGCCCGACACAATAATAATAGATAAAAACGGCTCTCTCGTCATAACGGACTTCGGCTTTGTGGGATATATGGCAAGGATAATGCCCATATACACAAACGAGGGCTATTCCCCCATAGAGCAGTACAAAACGGGTGCACATCTCACAGCGGCGGCGGATGTATATTCCGTGGCTGCCATATACTATGAGCTTATAACGGGCGAAATACCCGTGTCGGCATCGCAGAGAGCAGTCCAAGACACACTCGTACCCATTTCGGAGGCGGAGGGAGTTACGCTAAGGCATAGCGCCTGCAACGCCATAATGAACGCCCTCAACATAAAGGCGGAGAACCGTACACAGACATTGCGTGAGTTCTACTCCGAGCTTAAAAGCAAGGATACAAGCAGAAAATGGGAAAGACATTACATACCCGAAAAGTCAAAGCCCGATTTCTATAGGCACGGCAAATTCTGGATGAAGGCTCTTATATGGACGATAGTGGCAGTGACTGCAGTCTGCGCCATTTTGCTTGCTTATGAGCTAAGCTCCATAAGAAAGGAGCTTGAGGACAAAAAGCTGAAGGAAAGCGAGGTCTCTACCGAGGCTCCACCCGAGGCAGGAAAAAGCATACTGGATATTTTCCGCTCGGACGAGGAAAGCGAGCCTGTTTCGGAGGCCGAAAAGGATGACGGCGAGGATAAGAAAAGCATATTGGATATTTTCCACTCCGACAAGGAGGACGACGAAGCCGAAAACGACAGCCCCGACGACAAGGTGGTATCGGGCAGCGCCGTGCAATAATATCGACAAAAAAACAAAATGGGCGGTTTACCTACCGCCTTTTTTGGTTTATACTATATATGAAGAAACAAGTCTTTTGCGGGAGATGATGATATGAAGGCAAGCATACATTCAACGGAGAGCTTCGGCTCGGTGGACGGTCCCGGCATACGCTTTGTGGTGTTTTTCAAGGGCTGTCCCATGAGGTGCAAATACTGCCACAATCCCGACACCTGGGATATGAACGGCGGAGAGCTTATGAGCGTTGACGACATAATAAAAGCCTACAACAAAAACAAGGAGTTCTACAGAAACGGAGGCATAACAGCCACGGGCGGAGAGCCTCTTATGCAGATAGATTTTGTGACGAAGCTTTTCAAGAGATGCCGTGAAGAAGGCATACACACCTGCCTTGACACCTCGGGAGTGACCTTCGACCCCGACAACACGGAGAAATTCGACAAGCTCATGAAATACACCGACCTTGTGATGCTGGATATAAAGCACATAGATTCGCTCGAGCACAAGGAGCTGACAGGGCACAGAAACGACAATATATTAAAATGCGCAGAATATATAGACAACAAAAAAATACCCATGTGGATAAGGCATGTGGTCGTGCCGGGCATAACGGATGATGAAAAATATCTGTTTGCTCTGGGCGAATTCATAGGCACGCTTAAAAATGCAGAGGCGCTGGATGTGCTCCCGTATCACACAATGGGCGTGGACAAGTACAAAAAGCTCGGCATGGAATACCCCCTCGAGGGCGTGGAGGCTATGGACAAGAAAAAGGCGCTGGAGTGCAAAAGAATAATATTAAAAGGCATTGAAAAAGCAAGAGGTCTGAAATGAAAAGCTATATAAAAGAATATTTTGCCAAAATGAATATTGAAATTGACGGCGCGCAGGCGGAGCAATTCATCACATACAAGGATATGCTCATAGAATGGAACAAGGTCATGAACCTGACGGGCATAACGGAGGACAAAGAGGTGGTAATAAAGCACTTCGGAGACAGCGTGAGCCTGCTTTCTGCGGCGGACTTTGAGGGCAAGAGCGTTATAGATGTGGGCACAGGCGCAGGCTTTCCGGGACTTCCGCTCAAAATAGCCTGTCCGTCCATAGAGCTTACACTTCTCGACGCTTTGAGAAAAAGGCTCGACTTCCTCAAAGCCGTATGCGATAAAACGGGAACAGAGGCAGAGCTTGTGCACGGCAGAGCCGAGGACACGGCGAAGGACGGGAGCTATAGGGAAAAATTTGACATAGCCGTTTCAAGGGCTGTGGCAGAGCTTAATATACTTGCGGAAATGGATATGCCGTTTGTGAAAAAGGGCGGACTTATGCTGGCGCTTAAGGGACCCGGCGCATATGACGAGGCAAAAAGAGCCGAAAACGCCGTGAGGACGCTCGGCGGAGAGATAAGAGAGATAAGGAAAATAATACTGCCCGAAACAGACCTTGAACATACGGTTATAATAATAGAAAAAATAGGGGAAACACCGAAGGAATATCCAAGAAGATTTAAAAAGATGGAAAGAGCACCGCTGTAAGGGACAGCGTTCCCATCGGCAAGGATGGTGTTTTGGGTTAAGTGATTTTATCCCCCTCAGTCGCCCTGCGGGCGCCAGCTCCCCCGAAGGGGCGCCAAGACCTTGTAGTTAACCCTCACCTCTTGGCTCCCCACCCGAAGGGAATACGGGAGACCGCAGGTCTCCCCTACAGGCAAGGGGAGAGCAAAACATAAAATATTTCACACACTATAACGGATGTCTGCTCGTGCGAGCCGCTTGTCTGAGCCGTAGGCTCAGGTAGCGAAAAGCTCGCACCAAACAGCCCCTTTACGCAACGAAGCTCAAGCAGTCAGTTAGCTTTGGGGCGTAAAGGTCGTCAAGGGGTGTGGGGTGCCTCGAAAGCACCCCACGCTTTTTTTGTTTCTTTTTTTTGCGAAAAAAAAGAAAGATAAAAAATTTACTTACTTTTCTAAAAGTAAAAAATGAAAAAATTTTATATGCTTTTTTTAAAGTAACTTTATATGCGCTCTAAAAAGGCTCCCACAATGAGGAGCCTTTTATCATCACCATCAATCCATTTCAAGGATCTCATGATAGAAATTCTTATAATCCGTTCTCTTATCCTGTGTGAACTTTATTGCCGAGCGCGGGTGGCAATTGAGTATGCCGGTCATAAGATAGGGGAAATCATAACCCCATGTTATGCCCTGCTCCTTGAGCTTCAATATATGCTTCTCCACAAAGTCCATGGTTGGCACAACATTGTACTTGGGATTTCTTAAAAGTCCCAGAAGAAGCTCCATAAAGCAGTTGCCTGCGCCCCTGCCCATGCCGCTCATAGTGGCATCTACATAGGTAACGCCGCAGCGCATTGCCATAATGGTATTGGCAAAGGCAAGCTGTTGGTTGTTATGTCCGTGGAAGCCTATCTTCTTGCCGTACTTCTTGCCTATCTCAACATATCTCTTGGCAAGGCTCTCTATCTGCTCGGGATAGAAGGCACCGAAGCTGTCCACAAGATACATTATATCCGTGCTGCTATTCGCAAGCATTTCAAGTCCGTGATTGAGCTGTTCGTCATTCACCTTTGAAACAGCCATTATATTGACGGACACCTCATAGCCCTTTGCCTTGGCGTCCTCTATGAGGTCAATTGCCGCAGGTATCTGATGTATATATGTGGCTACCCTTATGAGGTCGAAGGGGCTTTCCTCCTTTGGCAAAACATCCTTTTTTTCCGTCCTGCCCACATCGAGCATAACGGCAAGCTTAAGGTCGGTGTCGTTGTCGCCGACTATATCCTTGACATCCTTGTCAACGCAGAACTTCCACTTGCCGAACTCCTTTTCGTCAAATATCTCCTTGGACGCCTTGTAGCCAAACTCCATATAGTCCACGCCCGCCTTTATATCGGCAATGTAGAGATCCTTCACAAATTCATCCGTAAATCTGAAATTATTGACAAGCCCGCCGTCTCTTATTGTGGCGTCCACCACCCTAAGTTCGGGTATATACTGCATAAGATTGGGCTTGCTTTCCGTGTTCTTATTCAACAACATTTTATCCTCCTGTAAAATAAAGATATTACCATCTCTTGCTCTTGTTCTTTATCTCCTCTTTTATCTCGTCAATAAAGGCGTCAAGCTTGTAGGAGCCGAGATCCTCACCCTTGCACCTTACGGAAAGCGTACCGTCGGATGCTTCTTTTTCGCCGACTACAACGATGTAAGGCACTCTCTCGTTTCTTGCCTCTCTTATCTTATAGCCTATCTTTTCGGCTCTGTGGTCGGTCTCAATCCTTATGCCCGCCTTGTTGAACTCTGCCTCCACCTTCTCGGCATAGTCGGAATACTTGTCGGATATGGGAAGTATCTTGACCTGAACGGGCGCAAGCCATGTGGGGAAGTGTCCCGCAAAGTGTTCTATAAGTATACCTATGAACCTTTCTATGGAACCAAAGCATACTCTGTGTATCATAACGGGGCGCTTCTTTTCGCCGTCCTTGTCGGTATATTCAAGCTGAAATCTCTCGGGCAGCTGCATATCGAGCTGTATAGTACCGCACTGCCATGTTCTGCCGAGGGAGTCCTCAAGGTGGAAATCTATCTTGGGACCGTAGAAAGCGCCGTCGCCCTCGTTTATGACATAGTCCCTGCCAAGCTCGTCAAGCGCGCCCTTAAGACCCTCCGTAGCTCTCTCCCATTCCTCATCCGTACCCATGGAATCCTCGGGACGGGTAGAAAGCTCAATGTGATAGTTGAAGCCAAAAAGAGTGTAAACCTTGTCAATAAGCGCAACAACGCCCTTTATCTCGTCCTTTATCTGCTCGGGCGTCATAAAGATATGCGCATCGTCCTGTGAAAAGCAGCGCACTCTCATAAGTCCGTGCAGAGCTCCGCTCTTTTCATGGCGGTGAACAAGACCTATCTCGCCCGCTCTTATGGGCAGATCTCTATAGGAATGAGGCTCCTGCATATACACGAGCATACCGCCGGGGCAGTTCATGGGCTTTATGGCAAAGTCCACATCATCTATCTTTGTGGTGTACATATTTTCCTTATAATGATCCCAGTGTCCGGAGCGCTCCCAGAGCTGTCTGTTGAGCATCATGGGCGTCTGTATCTCTACATAGCCCGCCTCCTTGTGTATCTCTCTCCAATACTCCAAAAGGGTATTTTTGAGCACCATGCCCTTGGGCAGGAAGAACGGGAAGCCGGGTCCCTCGTCGAGTATGCAGAAAAGTCCAAGCTCCTTGCCGAGCTTTCTGTGGTCTCTCTTTTTTGCCTCCTCAAGCATATTGAGATAAGCCTCAAGATCCGATGCCTTTGTATAAGCCGTGGCGTAAAGCCTTACAAGCATTTTGTTCTTCTCGCTGCCTCTCCAGTAAGCGCCCGCAACACTCATTATCTTTATAGCCTTGCAGTATTTTGTGCTCATGAGGTGAGGACCTGCGCAGAGGTCTGTAAAATCGCCCTGCTTATAGAAGGAAATAACGGCGTCCTCGGGGAGGTCGTTTATAAGCTCTACCTTATAGGGCTCGCCCTGCTCCTCCATGAACCTTATAGCCTCGGCTCTGGGGAGCTCGAATCTCTCTATGGGTATATTTTCCTTTACTATATTTTTCATTTCCTTTTCTATCTTTTCAAAGTCCTCGGGAGTGAAGGTGATGTTGTCAAAGTCGTAATAAAATCCGTCCTCCGTGGAGGGACCTATGGCAAGCTTAGCCTGCGGATAGAGTCTCTTGACAGCCTGCGCGAGTATGTGCGAAGCCGTATGTCTGAATGCCCTCTTGCCCTCGGGAGAATCAAAGGTACATATTTCAAGAGTGCAGTCCTTGTCTATCTCTTTTCTGAGGTCTGCCACCTCTCCATCGATGATACCGCAGCAGGCATTTCTGGCAAGGCCCTCGCTTAAGTCCTTAGCCACATCATAGACCGTAACGCCGTTTTCATATGCCTTTTGGCTGCCGTCCTTCAAAGTGATATTGAACATTATTTTGTCCTCCTTTTTTTATGCTTATATATTTATTATTAAAATAAAACGGTAACCTATCCCGACAAAGGGACGAGTTACCGTGTTTCCACCCTTATTGCAGTTAAAAAACTGCCTCTTGTGCGACCTTTAACGGGGTCAGCCGTGCTCTTTTAAAGCAAGCTCAAAGGCGGTGTTCACCTTCCGCGCCATAGAATGCTCACAGCAAGCGCATCCCTCTCTGAATGTCAGCCTGAAAGCTACTGTCCTTGTCATCGCCGAATAAATTATTAACAAATACATATTAACACTAATTCATTTTAAAGTCAAGAGGAATTTGCGGAGGAAAAGGTCAAGCAGGATAGGTTGTCGGTATATAATGTTTTGTAAGTCAGGACTTGCTCGCCCGCTGTTGCATATCGAAAAGCTGTTTTATATATCAACTTGTATTGCGCGGGATTTTATGCTATAATATGTCCAGGGATAGGCGAAAGCCTTGATCTCGCAAAGGGATTCAATTAGCGGTTGTTCCTCACTTTTACATAATTCTTAGGGATATGATGCCTATGAGATAGGATAAATGTTTTTGGGATTTTATGAAGGGAGGAATAGTATGTATTATGAAAAAGTATTTGAAATTGATACTGTTTCTGCTGCTTTGCAGAGATGTATTGATATTTACATATTTAATTCTTTGCATATTAAAATAACCGCTCTCAGTCCTACCAAAACTGAAATGAACCCCGTTTGTTAGACAAAATTCAAGAGAATTAATCTAGCAAAGGAGGTTCATTTTATTATGCCAAAAA
>CANQVZ010000046.1 GCA_947627425.1 uncultured Clostridia bacterium
TAAGTCTTTTCGCTGCAATGAGGGAGGGGGACCTTTGCGCCGAAAGAAGTCGGTCAGTCCTTTAGGACTGACTTTGCTGAAGGCAAAGCGCTGATACGAAGGCGGTGGAAGGAGTATAATATTGTTAGTTACGCATTCTCCCTCAGTCGCTTCGCGACAGCTCCCCCTATCCCCCCCTCAGTCAGGCTAACGCCTGCCAGCTCCCCCGCAGGGGAGCCGAGAGGCAGCGGTCAGCCCCAAACACTTGGCGCCCCATTGGGGGAGCTGGCACACGAAGTGTGACTGAGGGGGGGGAAAACCAAAAATCCCTTTGGCACTTCTTGGTATAACTCACAGCTAACCTATTGATATGAACAAATTGTAAAATTTGGGGGGGGGTATTGCACAGCCTCGGAATATATGTTATAATATTTTTAGGTATTAATATCGGGCAGTATGTTTGTTGTTTTACTTATACTAAAATGACACCAATTATTATTCAAGGAGGTAATTAAAATGAGGAAATTTTTAAGGCTGTCTTTATTGACAGCGGCGCTGACGCTTGTTATGTCGGCAGCAGTGTGGGCGGCTGAGGAAATTACAGAAAGCACAACGCTTGCTGCGGGCAACTCCTACACCGATATGGTTATAAACGGCGATGTTACCATTACCGTTCCGAAGGAGGGCGTTAGTGTAGAATCGAGCGGCACATCTGCTTTGGCGAACGGTTCTTGTATCACGATAGAATCGGGCAATGTTACTATTGAAGGCGCAGAAGATGGCGCAGCTATTCAATATGGCGGCACTAAGAGCTGTGGCGCGCTTATACGTGTTAGTAACGGCGCTACACTTACGCTCAAAAATGTTGTGATTGACGGAAATAACCTCAACACAGGCAACAGCAACGGCAAGTATTTCTACGGTATAGATAATAAGGGTACCCTTACCATTACAGACGGTACAGTAGTAAAGAACTTCACCACCGTGTCCTATTCAAAGTTCGGCAGCGCTGTTTACAATGAGGGTACATTCAATATGACAGGCGGCGAAATATGCAACAATGCCTTTACACTCGGCGGCGGCATTTCCGCATATGGCAATGTAAATATTTCGGGCGGTACTATACATGACAACTCCAATTATTCCATATATCACAATTCGGGAGAAGTACGCATCACAGGCGGTCTTATAGTCGGCAAGACATTAGGACAATATGATGTTTCGGGCGTGTACACGTCTGGTCCCATAACGCTTGCGGCAAGTGTTGGAAATACTACCATAACCATTGTGGACGAATCGGAGAATGGTATTTCCGTTAAAGCCAAGAACGGCGATTACTTTGTTGCAAATCCCGAACATAATATCGTTGCAACCATTGATCAAGAGCCGCATTCGGCTATATATTATGAAAATTCATGGCACTTTATAAACGCCGGACATGATGTCAATGATGGTCACGACCATCAGATCCATCTCGATACAGATATAGCATATATGTTTGTCGGTGATAAAAAGACGGTTATTGCTACGGTTGTATGCTCGGGTAAACATTATAAAATAGGTGATCCCGTAATAACCGGTGATAGCGGTGTTGTTGCAATTACAAGAAGTACGGTGGAAGAAAGAGAGGATCAGACCGCTTTTGAATTGACTGCTTTAAGGCCGGGCAAGGCAGATATAGCATTCCTTACGAGTGATAATGCGAAAACCGTATTAACCGTGCAGGTGACCGATCCCAATGTAATAGAAAATGAGAAAGGCACTCCATCAAAACCAAAAATGGAATTGGTTCCCGGCAAAACATATGTCAACACAAAGATAATACAAACCAGTATACAAGATCCTTATCCGGATAATGCTATGGTCGTTACAGTGCCGACAGAAGGCATAAAGGTAGGAAGTACAAGCGGAGTTGACTGCATAACCATAGAAAAAGGCGCTGTAAAGCTTACGGGCGGCGGAACGATCACTCATGTAAATGACGGCGAGCATACATCGAGAGCCTTGATAAGGGTAAAATCGGGCGCACTTCTTGTGCTTGATAATATCACTATAGACGGCGGCTGGACAACAGACACCGAAGCGACAAAGGATCTGTTATACTACGGCATCTACATCGAAAAGGGCGCTACTGTAATAATCAACTCCGGCACGATCATAAAGGGCATTGATGTCAATGCCGAGATGGAGGATGACGCTATACTTTTCAACAATGGCGATCTTACCATAAACGGCGGCGCTATATATGACAATGACAACAGAAGCTATGTTTTGTTGAACAACGGCGGTACGGTCACGGTAAACGGCGGCGTTACCGTAGGCAGTATGCCCTCAGATCAGATCAGCAACATCAGCGGAAACGGTAAATGGGGCGTTTTGGGTCTCAAGCTTAATGAAGACAGTCCTATAATCGCAACCTATGATAATGGCAAGACACTTGATATAAAGGCTAGTACGGGCGACTGTATTATGACCGGTCCCAACGGCAAATTGACATCAGACGGAAAAGACGCAAAGTACAATTCGGTTACTCACAGCTGGGACTTTATAGAGGCTTTGAAGGCTGAAGTGTCATTTGTAAGAGGTAAAGATACCAAAGGCTCAACCTCAAGTGATTTCGGCAAAACACATTATATCGATAAGGACGGCACTAAGGATGAGACAAATGCCGATAAGACAGGCGATACATATTCTGTATCCACAGGCTTCTATATCGAGAGTGAAAATCCTACTATCGAGGACGGCAAGGCTTATGTAGTATTTGACATCTTATTCCCGGCTGACAAGACTGTTTATTTCGATACGGATCATAAAGTAGAATTTGGCGGCGCCAATCATGCCATGGGCTTTGACCTTAAGAGAACTACTGTTTATGAGGACGGAGGCTCGGCTCTTACAGAAGCAAAGAACTCATTCTACAGCAATGAAAAGAAGGGCAAGTATGTTATAGATGCTGCCGAGGGTGAAACAAAATTCGGCGTTATAGTAGACGGTATATATGCCCGCGACGCAATTGCTTATATCTCTACCTGCACAAAGGCACAGTATGAAAACGCTCCTAAAGAATATAAAGAGGTAGAAGTAAGCAGCGATGAAGAGGAGCCCGCTGTAGTAAGCCTTGAGCTTGAATAAATCGGAGGTGTTTTGAAATGAAAAGATATGAAAGACCCGAAATGAGTGTTACTTTTGTAAAGAATACGGACATCATAAGTATAAGCGCTATAAATGCCTTAACTCAGCTTGGCGATAAATTTGATAGGGATGGCATAAAATATAGAAGCGTTGTGTTTAGGTAAAAATTGTAATGAAAAGGGCTGTCTATGACAGCTCTTTTTTGTTTATCGATAAATACCTTATTGTATGAAACCTTGCGGGCGTGCAATGCACGCCCCTACATTAATAAGTAGTGCAAAACATAAATATTTTACACATTATAACGGATGTCTGCGAGGTTTCGCAGCTTGTCTGAGCCGTAGGCTCAGGTAGCGGTAAGCGAAACCCAAACAGCCCCTTTACGCAACGAAGCTAAAGTAGTCAGTTAGCTTTGAGGCGTAAAGGTCGTTAGGGGTATGGGGAATATCGAAAATTCCCCATGCTTTTTTTGTTTCTTTTTTTTGCGAAAAAAAAGAAAGATAAAAAAAGTAATTTTGCTTCTTTTTGTGCGCAAAAAGAAGAGAAAAAAGTTTTTTACACAAAAAGAAGATAAAAAAGTTTTTTACGAAAAAAGAAGAATAAAATTTTACTTGCTTTTTTAAAAGCAGGGCGATATCCCCCGCAACATCAATAAAAACTCCCCCGTCCTATTGTGTAAAGTTAACAAATTTTTCAAAAAATCAGTAATTCTGTTGAAAACGCAAAATATCTGTGCTATTATAATAATAGTGGGATTTTATCCATTTTGCACAATTTTGCAACAAAATAACAGCACTATATAGATATAGAGTTATTCAAGCGTTTTAAAGGCAGGGATATATAATGAAAAGAAAATTATTTAACAATAAGGGTTTCACACTCATGGAAATGATAGTGGTGCTTGTTGTGCTGGCTATACTCATGTGTATTGCTGCGCCCTCCGTTTTTGGATATAGCAGAAAGGCACAGGAGACTGCTGCCATTGCCGAGGCAAAGGAAGTTGTTACCGCTATGATAGACCTTATAAGCGAGGACTACAAGAAAACAGGCTCCAGAATAACGGGTGAAGAATGCCTTATAAAAGATGATGAAGATGAATATGGTGATTCTCATCCCATGGTAATAGAAGCCAGAAAGCTTGCCGGTATAGTAAGTAAGGATAAGGGCAAAAGCGATGATCCCAATGAATGGCACGGCAGAGTGCGCGGAAGATGGGTAAGAGGCAATGAGGACTACATCCTCTCTCATCTTGTCTATGAGTATTCAAAGGACATTTGGGTAATTTATGACAGGGGCGAATACAAAGTATATAAAGGCGAGGAAGATGCAGAAAAGGGCGATGACGGCAGGTCTGATGAAGATAAACATATACCTCCCGGAGGCATACCCCAGAATAAGGCAGAACAAGACGCCCCGCCAACATATACCCCGGGCGAAGGACCTCATCATGGAGAAAATCTAACATTCCCTGAAGTGGTACCAAAAGAAACGACCACTGAAACTACGACGGAGAGCACTGAGGCTACGACGGAAACTACTACAGAAAAAACACCCGAAATAACGACTGTTTATGAAAACAAGGGTGAAACACTTACGGATAGCGACGGAAATGAACATACATTTAAAGATCCTACGGGAAAAAGATGGCCCGGAATAAAAGAAGCTTCTGATTTTTGGGTAAGAGACGCAGAGGGAAATAAAATACCCAAATATGATCCAAACGGAAATGTATATGATTACGAAAAAAATTATGATGAAGATGGTACAACATTTAAGGTAGGATATATATATGAGGATGTTTCCGGCACATACTTATGTATTGGTTCGCAGTGGACAGCATGGGAACTTCCAAAGGATAAACTTCTTGCCGATCAGGTAGCAAATTATCCCTCATCTTTCGTTAAAATTGTTCCGGAACTGAGGGTGTTTACCGTAAGCGATTACAACAAAAATAAGAGCTTGGCAGATTCTATAAACAATAATCCGGATTTTTCCAATTTCCAATTTTCCGATTATGAAAAAGTGATGTTCTACAGTAGCAGTCAGAATGCGAATGTAACTTATAATGTTGCTTATGACAAGCTTGAATCACCTACAACATTTAATGATTTTGTATATTATAACGGTACAAAGTTTACGGTTTATCCGAGTTGTTCGACATATGGCACTGTTGCAGTAGATTATGATATTACAACCGGTGTTAAGTCAATTAACGGAAGTGCAGAACAATACAATGAATATTATAAAAATGAAGATTTCAAGCAAGCTGTAGATAAAGCTTTTGCAGAAAAACAAAGCGAAATTGACAGTAAAATAAATGACTATAATACCAAAAAGAAACAATATGACGATGCAAAGTATATTATTCAGAATTTCGGTACAGAATATAAGTTTGATAAATTATTAAGAGGCGATATTCTATACGCAAACGGAAAGTATTATATGTATTCGCCGTATAATGAAACCGAGCGTAACAAGCCCCGTGTATTTGCAAACATCTGGCAGGGTCAATTTAAATATGGATATCCCGATGTAACAAGTCAAAAGTACCCTGCAATACATGGTGATTTTGTGGAAATGCTTGATTTTGGATAATACTGCTATTCAGCCCCTCAATGTGAGGGGCTTTTTAATTCCCGCAACATCAATAAAAACCCCTCCTTTATATTGTGTAAAGTTAACAAATTTTTCAAAAAATTTGTCCTGCTCTTGAAAAAACCACCATATTGTGATATGCTAAAAATAGCGACAAATGCGATTTATAAGGATGGTTTTTATGAAGCTTAGTTCGGATAACTTCCCTCTCTATGCCATCACCGACAGGCGGTGGCTCAAAAATATGAGCCTTCCCGAGGCGGTGGAGCTTGCTGTTGAGGGCGGAGTGGGTCTTATTCAGCTGAGAGAAAAAAATCTTCCCTATGATGAGCTCAGGGCGCTTTCGCTCGATGTGCATAAGGTCACATCAAGCCACAATGTCCCCCTTATAATAAACGATGATGTAAGGCTTTGCGCCGATATAGACGCCGAGGGCGTGCACATGGGCGCGGAGGATATGTCCGTCGCCAAGGCGAGGGAGATACTTGGAAATAACAAAATCATAGGAGCTACGGCAAGAACTCTTGAAAGAGCCGTGATGGCTTGCGGCGAGGGCGCGGATTATCTGGGCATAGGCGCAGTGTTCGACACCTCCACCAAGTCGGGCACCACCCGCATGACAAGGGAGCTTGCGCGCAGCATAGCAGACGCTGTGGATATACCCACATTTGCCATAGGCGGCATAGACAGCGGAAACATACTCTCGCTCTCGGGCTATGGCATAAGCGGAGTGGCGGTCGTGTCGGCAGTGTTTGCAAAGGACGATATAAAAGGCGCCTGCAGGGAGCTTTGCTCTCTCGCGGCAAAGGTATGTAAAGGCAGGGATATATTATGAAAAAGGTATTGAAAAATAACAAGGGCTTCACTCTTATTGAGCTTATAGTCGTGCTTGTTGTGCTGACTATTCTCATGTGCCTTACTGCGCCCTCCGTTTTCGGCTACAGCAGAAAGGCGCAGGAAACGGCGGCGATCGAGGAATGTAAAGGCGTTGTTTCTGCCGTTATTGATATTTTCAGCGATCAATATGTAAATACCGGCAGGAGAATATCGCAACCCAATGAAGCTCTTGTAGTTACCGACGGCGTAGACTGCTACGATCACCCTATCGTTGAAGAAGCAAGAAAAATGGCAGGAGTTGACGGCAAAGTAAACGGCGCTTGGATAAGAGGAAATAGTGACTATATACTTTCGCACCTTGTTTATGAATGGTCAAATAATCTTTGGGTAGTCTATGACGAGGGCGAATATAGGATTTATAAAGGCGAAAGCGATACACCGGCGGAGGATAAGAAAAAGGGCAATAAGCCTTTGGATAAGCCCGCTAACCCGCCTACTCATGACTATACCGACGACGGTGAGGATGAAGAAAGTACAGAACCACCACATATGGAAACGCCTACGGAGGCTGAAACCGAAACCGCAACAGAGGCTAAAGAGGAAGAAAATCAACCGCCAACAGAGGCACCCCAGCCCCCAACAGAGGCACCCCAGCCGAATACGGAAAATAAGAGCGAAACATTAACCGACAGTGATGGAAATGAACATACTTTCTCTGATCCGGATGGATTATGGGAGCAAATAAAGGATTGGTCTCAGAAGGTTAATAAAGAAGATGGTTCTTATAGCACGAAAGGTACAGCAGAGCAACTTCATTTTGTTATGGGTCAAGTGTATTCCGATTCTTCGGGTGTATATGTCTGCGTAAATGCTAACTATTCACTTAACTTTATGCATGGTTTAGAAGCAATCCCTATGGATATGACAATTGAAGAATATCGACAGTTAGATCCTGAACACGCAGGTTGGCTTGTTAAGGTTGATCCAAATACTTTAAATCTTTTCACCGAAACAGATCTTATCAGAGACAAAAAGGCTACTGTACCTATTCCACCTATAGATGGTGTATGGCTGGAACATTTTAATAGTGAATATGATTATGCTTTTTATTACAATGATTCAAATGGTCAACCACAAAAAGTAAATATGTGGGGTAGCGGTGACAATTGGACATATGTCGATCCGTTTGCAGATAGTTACACACAAGTATCTATACCATTTTCTATGCATAATAGTAATAGAGTAAAAGTAAACAAAGGCGATATTAAATTTGATGGTTCAAAATACTATGTATGGAGTGGAGAAAGTACAGATGTTAATCTTACTAAACCCGACTGGAATGGATGTTGTTATTTAAAGGATTATTGGAGTAGAGTTGGAGGAACAGGAAACTTTGTAGAAGTAATTATGTAATAAAAAGAGGCGACTAAAGGTCGCCTCTTTTTATTTCCGGCTTCGACACAAGGTTTCTGCGTACGGGGACTGTCCTGCGAAGCCGGGACTGTCCCCAAAGCTGATGAATAAGCAATATGGACAGTCCCCACCCACCCATATAAAATATCGTATAAAACCCCTCACTTGTTCATATAATGCAATAGGCATTCAACAAGGAGGGCTTTTGTGATGAGAGCCGATATAGCGCAGAGATGCATAGATGTAGGCAGATACATATGCGACACAAAAAAAACTATAAGGGCTGCGGCAAAAGTGTGGGGTATATCCAAGTCCACCTGTCATAAGGATCTGGTGGAAAGACTTCCGAGGATAGATCCCGAGCTTGCCGAAAGCGTTAAAGAAATACTCGACTATCACAAGGCGCAAAGACATATACTAGGGGGCAGGGCGACAGCCGAAAAATGGAAAAAATTCAATGTTGAAAAATAATATGCACATCATTCATACCGCTTGACAAAAGCGGCGCGGGATAGTAGAATATATTTTGAAGTACATAAGAAAGGAAGATATTTGATATGTATTGCACAAGAAAAATAACGGATGATATATACTGGGTGGGCGGCAGCGACAGAAGAATAGCTCTTTTTGAAAACATTTTTCCGCTCACAAGAGGTGTGTCATATAATTCATATCTTATAACGGACGAAAAAACAACGCTTGTAGATACCGTGGACCATGCCATAAGCAGGGAATTTGTTGAAAACATCACCCATGTGCTTGACGGCAGAAGGCTTGACTATGTTGTGGTCAACCACATGGAGCCCGACCACTGCTCCGTAATAGGCGAGCTTATAATGCGCTATCCCGGCGTATGCGTTGTGGGCAATGCCAAGACATTTCAGATGATAGGTCAGTTCTTCCCCGGACTTGAATATGATAGGCACGAGGTGAAGGAGGGCGATACGCTCTCAATAGGCAAGCGCACTCTGAGCTTTGTTATGGCGCCTATGGTGCATTGGCCCGAGGCTATGGTGACATTTGACGCATCCGAGGGAATACTCTTTTCGGCGGATGCCTTCGGCACCTTCGGCGCTCTTGACGGCACTATATTTGCCGACGAGGTGGACTTTGACAGGGATTGGCTCGACGAGGCAAGGAGATACTACACCAACATCGTGGGCAAGTACGGCATACAGGTACAGGCGCTTTTAAAAAAGGCGTCGGCTCTCGATATAAAAATGATATGCCCCCTGCACGGTCCCGTGTGGAGGAAGGACATTGGCTATATACTTGACAAATACGACAAGTGGAGCAGATACGAGGCTGAGGAAAAGGGCGTAATGATAGTGTACGCCTCCATGTACGGCAACACCGCCAATATGGCTGATGTGCTCGCCTGCGCTCTTGCCGAAAGGGGCGTTAAAAGCATAAGGGTATACGATATTTCGGGAACGGATGTTTCCACGCTTATTTCCGAAAGCTTCAAATACAGTAATATAGTGCTTGCTTCGCCCACATACAACGGCGCGATATATCCCCTCATGGAGAACTATCTCGCCGATATGAAGGCGCTTTCAGTGCAGAACAGGACGGTAGCCGTTATGGACAATGGCACATGGGCTGCCGTTGCGGGCAAACAGATGGCAAATAAGCTTGCCGAGATGAAGAATATGACTGTCATTGAAAGGACCGTCTCGGTCAAGTCGGCTATGCTCCCCGCTCAGCTTGACGATATCAACGCTCTTGCGGATGAAATAATAAATACCATGAAATAATATCAGATGACATCCGGGAGAGGCGAATTTCTCGGATGTCTTTTTTTGTGCAATATGCCGAAAAAATTATTTTATAAAATTATCGGTGGAATGTTAGGGTGTTTTTTAGTATAATAAAGTCAGAGCTTATCCCCTTTTGAAAGGGGATATCATTAGAATAACCGATAGGGAGGGTATAATAAAGGTGATAAAAATTTCGGTATGCATAGGGAGCGCTTGTCATCTCAAGGGCTCTTATAATGTGATAAACAGCTTACAGCAGCAGATAGAAAAAAACGGTCTTTTGGATAAGGTCAGCATAAACGGCACCTTCTGCACAGGCAACTGCGGCAGCAAGGGCGTTGCCGTGCTTGTGGATAATAAGTATTACGGAGTGGAGCCTTCAAAGGTGGAGGAGTTTTTTGATAATGTTATAATGAAGAGCGTGTAGATTTCTTTCAGTAATTTTATCCCCCCTCAGTCGCTTTCAGCGACAGCTCCCCCTCAGGGGAGCCAAGAGGCAAGGGCTAACCACAAGGTCTCGGCTCCCCCTTTGGGGGAGCTGTCAACTCATAGAGTTGACTGAGGGGGCTTATATTTATAAATAGGATCATTAAATTCGGGGAGACCTATGGTCTCCCGTTTTTTTGGCGGTATGTGTAAAACATCATTTTATGCATATAATAATAAGGAAAAGAGGAATAACAATGTACAAGGTACTCACTGTTGCGGGCAGCGATTGCAGCGGCGGCGCAGGCATACAGGCGGACATAAAGACCATAACGGCACATAAAATGTATGCGCTTTCAGCCATAACCTCGCTTACGGCGCAGAACACCACCGGGGTATACGGCGTTCTGGACAGCACTCCCGATTTTCTGACCTCTCAGCTCGACTGCATTTTTACGGATATTTTCCCGGATGCGGTGAAGATAGGCATGGTCTCCGACAGGGGGCTCATAAGCGTCATAGCGCAAAAGCTTAGGGAATACGGAGCAAAAAATATAGTTCTCGACCCCGTCATGGTGTCCACAAGCGGCAGCAGACTTCTTAAGGAGGAGTCGGTGGAGGCTCTTACATCGGAGCTTATGCCCCTTGCGGATATAATAACGCCCAATCTGAGCGAGGCTGCCGTGCTTCTCGGCAAGACCGTAAACACGGTGGACGAAATGACGGAGGGCGCAAAAAGGCTCGCCGAGGCTTATGGCTGCGCCGTGCTCATAAAGGGCGGACATCTTGACAACGACGCCGTGGATGTGCTCTGCGACAACGGCAGTATATATAAATTTTCATCCGAAAGGATAGACACTCCCAACACACACGGCACGGGCTGTACTCTCAGCTCTGCCATAGCCTGCAATTTGGCAAGGGGCGCAGGTCTGCCCGAAAGCGTTGAAAATGCAAAGGCTTATCTCACGGGCGCTCTTTGCTCGGGGTTGGATCTGGGAAAGGGCAGCGGACCCGTGGATCATTGCTGGAGGCTTTGAGATTATGAAAAAAATACTTGTCATACTCACGGGCGGCACAATAGGCAGCGCATCCGTACACGGAACAGTGGATGTGAGCACCTCCGCCGCAAGGAGCATAGAACAGCTTTATTATCAAAAATACGGCAGGGATGTGGATTTTGAGCTTATACAGCCCGTAAATACATTGAGCGAAAACATCACATCAGATGTGTGGCTCAGGCTCTGCGAATGTATCGACGGCATAAGCTGCGCCGACTACAGCGGCATTGTGATATGCCATGGATCGGACACGCTTTCGTACACAGCCTGCCTCGTCGCCATGCTCTACAATCATCTGCCCATACCCATTGTGCTCACGGCAGCCAACTATGAGCTGAACAATGCAAAAAGCAACGGGCTTGTAAATTTCAGGAGCGCCGTTTGCCTCATAGGCTCGGGCGTTAGGGGCGTGTTTGCGGCATATGCCGACAATGCGGGCAACAACGACATATACATTGCCTCGCGCATAATGGAGTCCGATCCATATAACGATATGTACAGGAGCTTTGACGGCAGGGTGTGGGGCAGGATAGTCAAGGATAAGCTTGAAATATATTCTCCGCCCTACAGAGATGAGCTTGAAGCCTTTTCGTCCGTAAAAACAAAAAGACCGCAGGGCTTTAACAAAAGGGTCATGCTCATAAGACCTTATCCCGACATGAGCTATAACAACATAGACCTCGACGGCGTGAGCGCCGTGGTGCATTATATGTACCACTCCGCCACAGCCTGCGTCGTGGGTGAGGATACCTCCGTCATACGCTTTGCGGAGAGATGCGCCGAAAGGAGCGTAAGGCTCTATATGGCGTCGTTCAAGGACAGGAGCTTAGAAAGGGCGTATCTTTCAAGCCGTGAGATACTCGGCAAAAATGTCATACCGCTTTTCAATATATCCCCCGAAGCGGCATATATAAAGGCTCTTATTGCAGAAAATTCGGACGGCTTTGACATTGACGCGACATTGTTTTTTGAAAATATGTAAAAAAAAGAAACTGCCTCATACATTTTGGTGTATAAGGCAGCTTTTTTTATCTCAATTTGTTTTCCACAAATTTCTTCAGCTCGTCTCTTCCTATTACGGTTTTATGCAATGTTTCCCTCTTTTCTATGCCCTTTATAGGCGCGGGGATAGGAGTTCCGCTCACTCTTTCCAGCTCGTATAAAGCCTCGAAGGGCTCTATGTCGGCATATTTTTCGCTGTCTATTGCCTTCAGAACATCCCTTGCAAATTTATACGGGCTTGCCGTGGAAACTATCACATTTGGCGTTTTGTCGTCTGTTTCGACTACATATTTGTTATATGCCGCCTTTGCGACAGCCGTATGGGTGTCCATGACATAGTGTGTTTTGTCAAATGTATATCTTATAGCCTCGAAGGTCTCCGCAACGGTAGCATATTCTCCCACAAAGCCGTCGTTAATGCCGAATTTGTAGCTGCCGTCCGCGCCGAGAGAAGCCATCATAGCCCTTGTTTTTTCCTCCGAACCGCTTTCGTGGTACAAAAGCCTTTCGAGGTTGGACGAAATGAGTATGTCCATAGACGGCGAAACGGTCACTATGAACTCTCTGTCCTTTATGCTGTATTCTCCCGTTTTAAAGAAATCGTAGAGCACCTTGTTGTCGTTTGAGGCGCATATGAGCTTGTTCACGGGCAGTCCCATTTCTCTTGCGTAGTAGCCTGCAAGTATGTCGCCGAAGTTTCCGGTAGGCACGGTGAAGTTTATCTTGTCGCCCGCCTTTATCTTTTCGGAGTTCACAAGCTGCGCATATGCGTAGAAATAATAAACTATCTGCGGCGCAAGTCTTCCTATATTAATGGAGTTTGCGGAGGAGAACACATAGCCCCTCTTTTTGAGCTCCGCCTTAAGCTCGTTGTCGGTAAATATTTTCTTTACGGCTGTCTGTGCGTCGTCAAAGTTGCCCTTTATGCCCACAACGCAGGTGTTCTTTCCCGTCTGCGTCACCATCTGCGCCTTTTGTACAGCCGATACGCCGTCCTCGGGGAAGAAAACTATTATCTGTGTGCCTTTTACATCCGCAAAGCCCTCCAGAGCGGCTTTGCCCGTGTCGCCCGATGTGGCTGTGAGTATAACTATCTCCTCGTTTACGCCGTTTTTCTTTGCCGCCGTCTTGAGAAGATAGGGAAGTATTGAAAGCGCCATATCCTTGAACGCTATCGTCCTGCCGTGGAAAAGCTCCAAAAAGTTGTCATTGCCCGCCATAGCCACGGGAGCTATAGCCGATGTGTCGAACTTGCTGTCGTATGCGGAATTTATGCAGTATTTCAGCTCATCCTCCGTGTAGTCTGTGAGCACCAGCCTCAGCACTCTGTAAGCAAGCTCTCTGTAGCCGTATGAGAGCATATCCTCAAGCGAAAAATCTATTTTCGGTATGCTTTCGGGTACATAAAGTCCGCCGTCCTCGGCTATACCCTTCACTATCGCTTGACTTGCGGTCACTCTCGCCTTGTCGCCTCTTGTACTTTTAAACATGATATCCATAGTCTGTTACCTCATTTTTATATTTTTTTGAATTACCCCCTCAGTCAACTCTACGAGTTGACAGCTCCCCCAGTTCAGCACTTTCGGCTTCGCCGAAAGCCAGCCTTCGGCTGTCCGCATAAATCTTTGCGGTGCAATGGGGGAGCCAAGAGGTGGTGGTCTTCTGACAGATGCTGCCAAAAGAGAAAGCAGCGCACCTCTCTCCTCGGCTCCCTCGCAAGGGGAGCCAAGAGGTGGTGATGGTCTTCTGACAGATACTGCCAAAAAGCAAGCAATGCACCTCTCTCCTCGGCTCCCTCGCAAGGGGAGCCAAGAGGTGGTGGTCTTCTGACAGATGCTGCCAAAA
>CANQVZ010000047.1 GCA_947627425.1 uncultured Clostridia bacterium
GACTTGCAAGCAAGTCTTGCACCCTACCACCATTTCGGCACAAAGCAAGCTTTGTTTGAAATGGTCCCCCTCCCCTAAAAGGGGAGGCAAGTTTTTGGAGAGGTCTTTCTACCTCTAGTCTCAATCCACATCAGCACTTTTGCTATGCAAAATCCATATCCCTCCTTGGCGCCCCTTTGGGGGAGCTGTCGCCCAAAGGGCGACTGAGGGGGTATTGCAATATAATTAAGGAAATTTAAAACCATTTCGACAATGTGAAAATATATCATTATTAACCCATTGTAGGGGTATTCTGCGCTGCTTCGTGCTGTGCTGTCGGCTGTGTGAGCGTTGGCGTCTGCATGGATGCGCTTATACCTCTTTGTGTGCGCTGTACCTGCACTATGTTTCTCGATACAAAGGGAGAACCGAATTTTTCATCCTTTTTTATTGCCTTTTCATAGGCTTCAACGGTTTCATTATATCCCTTGCACCTTTCATAAAGCGCCATATCGCTGTCATACTTCGCTTTTTTGCCGGGATATTCCGCAACGGCTGCCCTGTTTTCCTCAAGCCTTCTTCTGGATGTGAATATAGCTCTGAATCTGGATATAGGTCTGACGGGCTTTGGCTCTACGGGCTCTTCCATATCCAGCTTGAATGCGGTAAGGTCGCCGTTTTTATCCCTGAAGGATATTGAGGGTGCCTCTGCCTCGTAGGTAGGGTTGAATACATTGTTGAAGGTCTGGGCTACTATCATGCCTGCCATTCTCTTGTTGTCATCCAAGGACACATTGTCGACAAAGGAGCACTGCTCCGAAAGAGGCTTGTTGCCTATGTAAATATTGCTTGCCGCCTCTTTAAGCTCATCCAGGGTATTTATTTCTCTGCCCAGAACATTGGATATTATGCTCTTTGCGGACTCAAACTTGAAAACATTTGCCGCAAGTCTGACATCCATATGTTTTTCGGGCGTAAGCACCTTCATATTGTTATTTTTGAGTGTACGAATACTCGCATCGTGCTGTGCGTCATTGAGATTACAGCTTAAAACATTGGCATTTGCCTTGGACTTTTCATTATACTTCTTTATATTGTCCACTATCTGCTCACGGTTGGCGCGAAGCTCGTTGCGGGCTGCGTCGGAGGCAGTGCGCGCGGCGTTGAAATCATCATCGCTTGCATAGCTTTCGCGCACGGGTGTATCTATTTTCACATAGGTTTGAACGCCGACAGGCACATAGTTATCCTTGCTGTTTTTGACATATATAACATCGGTGCCGTTATTAAGGGCATTATTGTAAAGCATATTCGCAAGATTTTTTTCGCAGTCGGCTATTTTGGATTCAATATTATTTTCGTCCAGATGAAAATAATCCAGCATTGTCTTGCCGTTTATATACACCTTCTTTGCCGCAGCCACAAGCATTTCTTTGTCATGGTCGGGCGGATTCAGAGGATAGCCCGTAAGGCTGTACATCAATGATTTATTCAGCTTGCTGAAGGCGGCATTTGCATCTGCCCTGGGTACGGGTATGCCCTCTTTATAAAACCAGAGGTCAGAAAAATCCAAATTACAGCTTTTACTGAAATCATCATATTCGCCCGAGCCTATGCTTGACATAAAGAAATTTTCGGAATGATTTTGCGCAGCTATATGCATTGCTCTTTCTATCGTTGCGTGATTCTCCCTTTGCTGAGGCTCTGTCCATGCGCATGTGCAGGCATTGTCCGTATGATTTGCAAAATTGGTAAAGTCCTCCGGCGTATAATTCGTATGATTGTTTCCAAAATAGTTCTGAGCGACAACCATATCACAATACACCTGAGGTATAGGCGGGGTAAGTCCGCCAAGACAGCTCAAGTCCATAGTGTCGGCGGCTGCCTGTGAATTCATGATATTGTGGCGTGTATATCCCGGATCCGTGTTATTTATATAGTTGTCCGAAGCAAGATAATTTAACCTGCCTTCAAGCAAAAAGGTCATGAATACCCTGAAGTTTGCCGTCGATGACATAGCGCAGTCAAATGTCGTATTGTTAGATAACTGCTGAAAATTATTGCCTATCATATTATTCTGCATATTCGCAATAAAAGCATCCTCTATGGAAGACTTTTCACTCAGGTCGTTATAGACTATTTTCTGGCTCATTATAGCTTCAGCCATTGCCATCATGGTCGGGTATGTCCTTGTATTGAACTTGTTTAAATTTTGCGTGGGATCATTGTCCTTGCTGAAAATGTCAATAAATTCCGCTGCGCATTTTTTCTTAAAATCCTTCATCTGCTGACTGTTATCGTTTACAATATCCTTGAAATTCAGCTTATTGCCGGAATTTTCGGGATAATCCTTTGTAAGCATATAGGCATATATGAAATCGGGAGCGTGTCTGGCAAAAATAAAGTTGTCTACCATCTGGTCAACAGAGCCTATTGCATTTGCCCATAAATTACTCATTGTCATCGTTGCGGGATTCTTAGCCGGGTCTTTAAGAGTGCCGTCCTCGTTGTAGAAGAACTGATCGAAGAAGGTATGACTGTCGTCTGCTATTGTGCGTTCTATCTTGTTATTTGCCTGCACGGCTGCGTTGTGTATATCCTGCTTGTAGGTTTCAACATAGGCAAGAGAACGCGCATTCTTTGCATCGACAGCAGCCTGCGCTTCGGGTGAGTCCGCTGCGCCGAGTATAACGGCTTTAGGGTTTGCAAATATGGAATTTCTTTGCATTACGGTAACGATCATTTCGTTATCCGTTCTGAGAGCGTGCCTTATTATCTCCGTAAAGTTTTCAAGCGTGGTGCTGTCGCCGTACTGCGCTTTTACCCTGTCGGTAAGGTTCCTTCCGTCTAAATATATGGTGTCGAGGGCAGACTGAATGTTGTTGGCATTCAGATCGCTTCTGCCCGTAACGCTTTTTATAAATTCAATATCGTCCTCCACATCATTCACAACTATTGCAGAATTGAATGAATTGGGATATGTCTGAGCATCAATAGCCATTGATATTATCTCCTTTCATATCGTTTATTGATTGTTCATTGAAGGCGCGCTTCGTTCGGTCTGACGCTCTGCCACAGGCTGTGTGAGAGCGGGAGCAGCCGATGTGCCGTGTTTTTTGAGCATCTGCTGTATGCTGACCGTTCTCTTTGCGGGACCGTCCTTCTCCGTCTTAAGAACTTCAAGCCTTGCCTTTTCGGCAGCCTCATTGTATTTTGCAAAACGGTCATGCTTGTCAACAGCGTTTATATAATCATGAGATGCCTTTACATAATTTGCAACATCAATGCGGTTTTGCTCAATAGTCCTTGGAGAGCTGAAGAAAGCCTTAAAGCCGCTAAGAGGCTTGACGGGAATGGGCTTTTCGGGAACCTCCGGAACCTCAAGCTTTATGCCCTCCATCATGCCGTTTTTATTCCTGTAGGTTATGGGCTTGGGCTCTTCGCTGCCGTTGATACCCGCCATAAACGTATCGTGGAGCAGCTTGCCCATTTCCTGCTTCTGTATATCTACACTCTTGTTGGAGTCGATATTGTAAATTTCCGAAAGCGGTTTGTCGCCTATGTATATATCCTTGCCTGCCGTTTCCAGATCCTTGACGGATGCCGCATCCCTGCCAAGCAGATTTTTAAGCACATCACCATAGTTATTCTGACCCTTGGCAAAAGCTCTTGCTGCGTTTTCATAGCTTTGTTCAGCCATTCCGGGAGGCATGGGCAGGACGCCTTCGGCATCCTTCACGCATTGTGCAAGGTCAACATCCACTAAGGTGGCTTCAAGGGAATATTCCTTGTCAACGCCGTTGAGAAGGCGCATATATGCTATAGCCTCTTTGTTGTCGTTAAGCAGGCTTAATGTGTTGAAGGTATCCTTGCCTGTCTTGATATATACAAATTCCTTCCTTCCCTCCTCAACGCTCTGACGAATGAGCGTTGCAAGCTCCTTTTCCTTATCCCTTATCTCGTCAACGATGTTATCCTCATTGAGTCCGAAATATTCCGCCATGGTCTTGTCATTTATATATATAGTATTTACGGCAGCCATTAGCTGAGATCTGTCCGCAGTGAACGGACAACCGACAAGCTTGGTAAGAAGGCTTTTTTGCAGACCTTCATAGTCCTTACATTTTGCTTCGGCATCATTTGCATTTGTTCCCGCAAAAATAGTTTCGCCCTGTTCAAGCTTCTGAAGGTCGTCCATGCTTAATTCAATACGCCCATTCAAAAAGTATCCGTTGCCTGTCTCTATGGCTCTTTCAACGGAGTCGTCTGGGTTTGAGGCGATATTTTCAACATCACGGGCGATCCTCTTCATACTTACCTTATGTACTTCCTTTTCCCTTTCTTCGGTAAATACATTGGGCTCGCCACGCCTGAATTTGTTCATTTCATTAAATATATCTATAGTTTCATCGTTATTAGTCCTATAACTATAAGGCGTAAAATTACTTCCCATGCCTGCTTCGTTATTAAGAGTATAGGTATATTCGGCACCCATGCCGCCATATGGTGTACCGGAAAAACTGCGCACATCCGAGTTATCCGCCAATGCCTGAGCATAAACGCTGAAATGTGCGTCCGGGGAATATGAATGTACCAATCCGCTGTTAGTAGGCGTGAGATCCTGATTTTCACGGTATACATTGGAGGATATAAACAAAAGCCTTTGCTCAAGCAGCGTGTGCTGAAGTCTTGTTATACCCACTGCCGAGGAAGTGAACATTTCTCCGAGACCCGTAAGCGGTATCTGCTGAGACATATCCTGCATAAAGTGATTTTTTTGAGATTCTATTACCGCCTTATCCAGATTGTCCTTATCGCTGAGGTCATGATAATTTGCCGTAGTGTTCATAAGCGCTTTGGTTATTTCCTGTATTGCAGGGAATGTCTTTGTATTGAAATGCTCGGCATAGTCTTCAAAATTTGCGGCATCCTCTCTTGGCTTGAAGAATATATCGCAGAATTCCTTACCTATCTTCTTTTTGAAATCTCTGAACTGTTGTGTGTCCTCCTCCGTCATAAGCCTTTCATATGTCATTTTCCTGCCCGAGCCCTCCGGATAGTCCTTTGTAAACATATAAGCATATACGGCATTTTCGGGCTGTCTTGTGAGAACAAAGCCGGGAGATATGTTTGCCACAAAGCCTTTGTTTGGGTCAAGCATTCTTAAGCCCATACCTACCCTTTCAAGATTTTTGGGGTCGGCATCCGGACTTTTAAGACTGCCGTCCTCGTTATAAAAAAGAAAGTCAAAGAACAGGTGAGCATCGGCTTCCTTTCTTGCGGCCAAGGAAGCCTCGGTATTCTTTACCATATTGTAGGCGTCTTCTCTGTAATTTTCGGTATATTTGAGAGAGCGCGCATTTTTGGCGTATATCCTTGCCTGTATTTCGGGATCGTTGGAATTCTCCAATATAACGGGTCTGGGATCGGGAAATATAGAGTTCCTGTTCATTATTGTGACATAATCGTTGCTTTCCGGAGCAAGGGCAGCCCTTACGGCATTCATATAGTCGTCAAACACTGCGTCCTCGCTCATTGTGTCGGCAAGACTTTTTCCGTTAATGTATATATTGCCCAAATACTTGCGGATATTGCTGAGCATATCGGGGGTAAACTTCATGGGCATAATGCTTTCAAAAAGCTTCATATTGTTATCTTTTAGATTGGCTGTTAATGCCACAGGGTATGAATTGGGATAGTCGTCGCGGATCGCCATTTTTATTCCTCCTTAAAAATGATAATATTTTATTCATTATTTATTATTTACATTATAATTTATTATTTTATTATACCACAAATTTACAAAATATGAATGGTTGTCTGCGCCGTTATCTTTGCCGTTTAAGTTGTTTTTTGTTTTTTTAGAAAAAACTTCACTATTTCTAAAGAAACATTTTCATACTATCAAATAAATAAATTTTTCATATAAAATATATTTTTATCTTCTTTTTTTCTAAAAAAGAAGCAAAAAATGTGGGGCGTTCCGAGTCGCCCCACACCCCTAACGGCTTTTGTGCCCCATAGGTTAGTGGAATTAATACCGCACAAAAGAATTATTACAGTGCGAGCTATTTGCTCCCTGTCCCTACGGGACAGACTAGCAGCTCGCACCAACTTAAATTATATAAATGTTCTATACAAAAACAAACTGTATGAGAAGCATATAGCAGATGGTTCCGCTGAGTATGGAAAGGAGCATATTGTGTTTCCATTTATGCAGGACGGCAACGAGGACTATGGCTATAATTTCGGGTATGCCGCGGCTGCCCGAAAGCAGGCTGACATTTCTTAGGCAATATATGACAAGCATTGCCATGACGGAATAAGGGAGCACCGTGCCGAGATAGAGTATAGACTTTGGAGTGTGCCTTGAAAAGAGTACGAAAGGCAAAAGGCGCAAAAGCATAGTAACGCCTGCCATAACCGCTATGAGTATGAGAGAATGTGTCGTATCAATCATTATGTAACGCCCTCCTCTCTATACTGCCTTTCATCAAAAAAAGACCTATGCTTATAACGAGCATTGCGGGTATGAGAAATCTGTCCGCGCCGAATATCAAAAGGCACACCACAGAAACGGCAAGTCCCCAAAGCGCAGGGAGATGATCCTTGTTCTTTTCCCACTGCTCAACAAATATGCTCACAAAGAGCGCAGTCATTGAAAAATCTATACCCGCGGAGTTGAACTCCACCGTCGAGCCTATGACGGCGCCTATAAATCCGCCCATTATCCAGTAGCTCTGATTCATGAGAGTGAGCAGGAAATTGAATAAATTTCTGTCCGCGCCCTCGGGAAGCTCGGGGTCTACGCATATGAGCGAATATGTTTCATCCGTAAGTCCGAAGGCGGCATACCACTTTTTCCAACCCATATTCTTGTATTTTTCTATCATGGATATGCCGTAGAAAATATGTCTTGCGTTCACCATAAGCGTCATAAGGGCGGCGGAGATGAAGGAGGCTCCGCTTGCAAGTATATCTACGCCGACATACTGCATTGCGCCAGCATACATTGTGACGCACATGAGTATAGCCCAGCGATAGGAATAGCCCTTTGCGCTAAGGAGCACACCGAAGCCCGTGCCGAGCACTATATAGCCTGCCATAACGGGGAGCGAAGCCTTGAAAGCCGCTTTTACAGTTGTTTTATTCATATGATATTGCTCTCTTTCGTATTATTTTATTACCTTGTCTACCTCTATAACGGGATAATATCTTTCGTTCAAGGCTCTGACGGCTTGCTCTGCCCTAGCCTTTATGTCGCCGTCATCCTCTTTGAAGCCGAAGGGTATTTCAAGGTCGAAAATTATATTTGTTCTGTCGGGACCGTCCGTCATTCTGAAGTCGTGGAAGCCCAGCTCGGGGCTTATGGAATACAGCGCGTCCCCGACCTGTTTTCTTATCCTATTTATATTTTTGTTGTCCGTTTCTATCGGATCCATGTGTATGCTTATTTCACAGTTGTATTTGCGCTTTATCCTCTCCTCCGCGCCGTCTATGGCGTCGTGCGCCTCCATTATGTTCATATCGGCGGGGATCTCTGCGTGGAGCGAAACGAGCAGTCTGCCGGGTCCGTAGTCGTGTATATGCATATCGTGTATGCCTCGTATTCTCTTTTCTTTGAGCACTTCTTCCTCTATAGCTTTCACAAATTCGGGGGCGGGCGCCTGTCCGAGAAGCGGACGCAGGGTGTCGGAAGCCGTGTCTATGCCTGCCTTGAACACAAACACCGCAACAACAAGACCCGCAAAGCCGTCTATATTGATGTTGTAAAGACAACCCATAAGTATGCTTATAAGCACGGCAAGCGTGACAATGCAGTCATTTCTGCTGTCCGCCGAGGTGGCAAGCAGAGCCGATGAATTTATTTTGTTGCCGAGCTTTTTATTGAATCCGGCAAGCCAGAATTTAACGACTATGGAAACAACGAGTATACACACCGAAACAGCCGAAAATTCCAAAGCTTCGGGATGTATTATCTTTACCGCGGAGCTTTTGAAAAGCTCCAGCGCCATAAGCATGATCAAAAGAGATATTATAAAGCCCGAAATATATTCATATCTGCCGTGTCCGTAGGGATGCTCGCTGTCGGCAGGCTTATTGGCAAGCTTGAAGCCTATTATGGTTATTATTGAGGATGCCGCGTCCGAAAGATTGTTGAAGGCATCCGCCACAACGGAAACGGAGGCGGTCAGAAAGCCTGCAATGAGCTTTGACGCAAAAAGGAGGAGGTTGCAGAATATGCCCACGCCTCCGCTCAATGCGCCGTATGCGTGCCTGACCTCCGGTCTTGATATGTCTTCGTCTTTGCCTACAAATAATTTCAACAACAAGGCTGTCATTATATATCCATTCCCTTTCTTTAAATATCTGCAAGGTATATATTAACACATATATGGGTGGTTAGAAAAGAGTAACTTTATAGCGTTGATAAAACATATATATATTTATACAACTCAAAATGCTATTAACCCCCTCCGTCAACTCTTCGAGTTGACAGCTCCCCCAAAGGGGCGCCAAGAATTCAATGGTTATCATCAAAGTTCAGCATATATATTATACTATTTTATGCAATAATCAAAATCATATTGAAAAAAAAATATATTTATGTTAATATTAATATATAAAAATTGAAGGAGGTATTTTATGGACATTCTGGATAAGTATATCGACCAACTGCTTGAAAAAAGCACGCCTCAGGCTCCTATATGGAACATTGAGAAGATCAAGAGCGGCAAGCCATCTACATGGAACTACATAGACGGCTGCATGATAAAAGCCATTCTCGATCTCTATGCCATAAAGGGCGATGAGAAATTCCTTAAATTTGCCGATGATTTTATCGATTATTTCGTTCAGGAGGACGGAAGTATAAAGTCATACGACCCCAAGGAATACAACATTGACAACGTAAACGCAGGAAAGACATTATTTGAGCTTTACAAGCTGACGGGCAAGGAAAAGTACAAGAAAGCCATAGAGACGATATATTCGCAGGTGCAGTCCCAGCCGAGGACGGAGGAAGGCAACTTCTGGCACAAGATGATATATCCCAATCAGGTGTGGCTCGACGGTATGTATATGGGACAGCCCTTCTATATGCAGTATGAAGTGGAATACAACGACTGCAAGAACTGTAAGGACAGCTACGAGCAGTTCCTCAATGTATACAAAAATCTGAGAGATCCCAAGACGGGACTTTACTACCACGGCTATGACTGCTCAAGAAAGGCTTTCTGGTGCGACAAGGTGACGGGACTTTCCCGCAACTTCTGGCTGAGAGCTTTGGGCTGGTACGCTATGGCTCTTATAGACACAATTTCCGTTATGCCCGCAAATATGCAGGCTGAGAAGGATAAGCTCTCGGATATATACAAGGAGCTTATAGACTCTATGCTCAAATATCAGAGCGAAAACGGTATGTGGTATCAGGTGGTAAATCTCGGAGGTATACCCGGCAACTACCTTGAAACAAGCGGCAGCTCCATTTTTGCTTATGCTATAATGAAGAGCGTAAGAATGGGCATACTGGACGAAAGCTACTTCAAATACGGCGAAAAGGCGTTCAACGGCGTATGCGAGAAATATCTTTCCGAAAAGGACGGCGAGCTTCAGCTTGACGGCATATGTCTTGTGGCAGGCTTGGGACCCGAGGATAACACAAGGCGCGACGGAACATTCGGCTACTATATGTCGGAGCCTGTTGTTTCAAACGACGCAAAGGGAGTAGGTCCTCTCGTACTCGCCTACATTGAGATATTGTACAAAGAAAAGGCATAATACAGAAAACGGAGCCAACCGGCTCCGTTTTTGGTTTGTAGGGGCGTGCAATGCACGCCCGTTTTATATTTTATTCAAACTTAGCTATGAATACGGGCGGATCTTCATGACAGCTAAGCATATAGGCAATTACGGAATTTATGTCCTCAGACTCGTTGAAATTGAGCTTAGCGTTATCGTCTATATAGCCCACCAGCTTTTTGCCGTTCTGAGGCTCTATATATACAAAGCGTCCGCAGCTGCAGGCATACATTGTCTGCTTGTCCTCCTCCGTGAGAGAGCCAAGCTCTATGAGAGAGTCCGCAACATCTGATATTTTGTCCGTCGTTATGGCGTTGAAGTTTGCTATGTTGTATATGGGCATAAGTCCCATATCCATATCGGGCGCAGCATAATTGACGGTGACATATGAATTTTCATCCTTGGCAAGATTATCTCCCATAATATGCCAGCCGTTTTCATTTTTAAGGGCATATTCCCTTATATCCGCAGGGTTATTTACATCGTTCGCCACCACAACGGCATATTTGTCATCACAGGCGATATGCTTTATATCGAAGTTTTCGCCCTGTATATTTGCCGCCGTTATTATTGCGGTGTGAGCTTCGGAATTTCTGGGAGGATTAACTATCTGACCATGAGCGGGAGAATAGCTCAAAAGCAGATTTTTCATTTCCTCCTCGGAAAGCACTGCTTCATTGCCCATATTATCCGCCATGTAATAGCCTTCTTTTGTGTTGACCGATACTATAGCCGCAAGCATCTGACTGTTTGCCCCAAAAGCGGTTTTCTGCGTTATTTTGTCCACATCGGACGGCAATATATAGAGTATATCCATTTCGTTCTTTGTTTCCTCGGGGAGCTTTATATCCTCGCTTACCTCCGAGGGCAGCACATTTGCCTTGTCCGTATAGCTGTAGAGAAGTCCGTACTGACTTGTGAGCGTGCGGGCTTGTCTGTTAGCGTCTATATATTTTTGAGCTTCGGATGCCATATTTTTGACCTCCGACTTAAGCTCGTCTGTAAGCTCTATGTCCGAAAGACCTATTGCTATCTCCTTTACGCTTGCCTTTCGATATATATAATAACCTATTGCGCAGACCGCCGCTATAACGAGCACTATGCCCCATATTACGACCGCCTTCAAGACCTTATTGTCCTTCATCGGAATATTCACTCTCCTTATCCTTTATAGCCTCAAAAACATCCTCTATCTCGTGCTTATGCGCCGACAGTATTTCAGCCGTCTTTTCCGCAAGCTCATCCGCATTGTCAATATAGTCAGTTACAACCTCCCACACAGGGTTGTAATCGTCGTCCGCCTCTCTCACCTCGGCAATGCCGCTGAAGCAGTCGGTATCGTAGTAGTCATAAATTGCGCTGTACTCCCAGTCGAGGACATCGCGCTTTGTGGAAAGCTTTATATGGAGCTTTCTGCCGTCCTCCTCATCGAGGGCAAATATATTGACTATATATTCCACATTTTCGGTAATGTCCAGACTCAGAAGCTCCTTTTCGAGAAAGCCCGTGTTTTTATCCTTAAGCATTACAACAATTATAGTTTCTTCCATTTGTCCCCCTCCTATTCGTGCGCCTCAGACCAGCTGTGCCTGTGGAGCCTGCCTTCCAACTCCAATTTTCCGAAATCCTGCTGTCTGAGCGCCTCATAGAGCACTATCGCAACAGAATTTGAAAGATTGAGGCTCCTGCAGCCCTCAAGCATGGGTATACGCACACAGGTGCTTTCATACTTCAAGAGTATCTCCTCGGGTATACCGCTGCCCTCGCTGCCGAACATTATAAAATCGTCGTCGGTATAGCTCACCTGCGTATAAGTGCGTCTTGCCTTAGTGGTAGCCATATATATGCGGGCGTTTTTGTTCATGGCAACAAACTCCTCGAAGTTATCATAATATGTGACATCGAGCTCGTTCCAGTAGTCCATGCCCGCCCTTTTGAGCGTTTTGTCATTTATCCTGAACCCAAGCGGTCTTATAAGGTGGAGCCGTGAGCCCGTTGCGGCACAGGTCCTGCCTATATTGCCCGTATTCATGGGTATTTCGGGTTGATGCAGAACTATATTCATATGATACTGTCTCCTATCCGTAATCATTTCTATATTAACACAAAATATCCTCTTTTACAATAAATTTATGATTTTTTTTGACACTTGACAAAAAAAGCTTTATATAATATCATTGAATTGTAATTATTATTAATTAGTAATTATTTTTATAGTGTCGGGGGAGGGAGCTTAATGAATATATTTTCGGAAAAATTGAGAGAAAAAAAGCTTAAGGTCACTCCTCAACGGCTTGCCATATATTCATATCTTGCAAACAGCGACGCTCATCCCACAGTCGAGACGATATATAACGACATAAAGGCGGATTTTCCGTCTATGAGTATAGCCACGGTGTATAAGACGGTCGCCGCCTTAAGAGACGCAGGGCTTGTGAGAGAGTTCAACATAAGCGAGGACAGCAACCGCTATGACGCTCACACCGATGAGCACGCACATATCATATGCACAAAATGTCACTGCATAGAGGACTATTACGGCGGCTTCAACATGGACGAGGATATACGCAGAATGGAGCTTGTTTCGGGCTTCAGCATTGAAAGCAGAGATATGAATTTTTACGGAATATGTGAAAAATGCAGGAATAAATAACATTTAACGCCATCACTTTTGATGGCTTTTTGAGTTATATAACGGAGGTCTTTTTTATGAAAATGATGCTTGTCGGCGCAGGCGCCGTAGGGGAAAGCATACTTAAAATACTTAAGGAAAGGGACAAGAAGGGAGAATGGTTCAAGCTTGCGCTGGTGTGCGACTGCGACATAAAAAGAGCCGAGGAGGTATGCTCGACACTGGGCGAGGAAAGATTTGTGCCCCACGGCGTGGACGCAACGAATACAGCCGAAATGGCAGAGCTCATAAAGGAATACGGCATAGACTTCGTTATGGACGGCGCTCCGCCCTTTGCAAGCGACCATATATTCGACGCCGCATATGAAACGGGAGCGAACTATGCAAATATGGGCACCTGGTCGGTGCCTATGGATGAACCGAAGTACGGACCGGGCATAGAAAACAGCTACACAAGACCCATGACAAAGTATAACTTCGACAGCCACGAAAAATGGCGCAAAAAAGGCAATATGGCTGTCATCTGCCTTGGCATAGATCCCGGCGTTGTGAATGTATTTGCAAAATATGTATGTACTCATCTTCTGGACGAAACCGAGGAAATACACGTAAAGGACGGCGGAAACCTCAGCTTTCCGGGAGCAGATCCGGATGACATAATGTTCGGCTTCAATGTGTGGACGGTGCTTGACGAAGTCATGAATCCCAATGTGGAATTTGACAGAGAAAAAGGCGGATTTATAGTTGAAAAGGCCTTTGCGGGCAAGGAAAAATTCTTTATGCCCGACGGCGTGGGCGAGAATACGCTTGTAAAGGTAGAGCACGAGGAGGTCGTGACCATGGCAAGGTATTTAAGCCAATACGGACTTAAAAAATGCACATTCAAAATATCTCTTGACGAAAACCTCATAACGGCTTTAAAGGTGATAGACAAGCTTGGATTAAGAAGTCTTAAGCCCATAGATGTGGACGGTGTGAGCGTTGTGCCTAGGGATGTTGTGGCAGCCTGCGCGCCTCAGCCCAAGGACATAGGCGATGAAATGAAGGGCAAAATGCTTGTGGGCGTTCACTGCATAGGCAAAAAAGACGGAAAGCACAAGGAATATTTTATGTATCAGCCTTTTGACAACACGGAGTCAATGAAAAAATGGGGCTCTCAGGCAGTCGTTATGCAGACGGGCTTTGGCGCCGCTCTGGCAATAGAGCTTATAGGCAGGGGCATATGGCGGGATAAGGGAGTGTTCTCTCCCGAATATTTCGATCCCGAACCGTATTTAGAACTTATGAAAGAAAGCGGATTTATATATAAAATAGAGGAAAGATAAAAAGGCGTGTTTCCACGCCTTTCAGCTTGTCGAAAAAGTCTAGTAAACACTAGGCTTTTTCTTAAATTTGTGGTATAATTAGATGAGGTGATAATTAT
>CANQVZ010000048.1 GCA_947627425.1 uncultured Clostridia bacterium
ATATTATATAATAGAGGACGGTGTTTGTCAAGATTTTTTTGCGGAGTATTTTATATTCCCCCCTCAGTCGCTTCGCGACAGCTCCCCCGAAGGGGGAGCCGAGAATTTGCGGTAACCTCTACCTCTTGGCGCCCCCTACGGGGGAGCTGGCAAGCTTTAGCTTGACTGAGGGGGGTATATCACTTCACCGCGAGCCACACTCCCGCGCCTATAACTGTCGCCGCCGCAAAATAGCCCGGAGAGAAGTGCCTTGAAAGCGCTATTCCGACGCCTATCCCCACGAGGAAGGCGGCAATTATATATTTCCTCATTCTGCATCTCAACATAAGCACCTCTGCCCCTTTTAATACAGCTTATGCGGGAGGGCTTAATCTCTTGACATAATGAGTATGAGTATACCCTCTTTTACGGAGAGATACGCCGTGTCCTGGTTCATGACATTGCTTATGCCGAGAGAGTGGCCAATCTCCATGGAGGCGTCCGTGAGGGGATATTCCATATTTTTGGTGGTTATGCCCTCCACCCTTGTGGTAAGGGGTATGAGCGAGAGCGTCTGTCCCTTTTCGCCCACTATCTCTATGCTGTCCTCCACAAGCGTTATTATGTTGTGCTCGTCCAGAAGGCAGGTCTTTACGCCCCTTCTGATGGGATCGAGAAGTATATGCACATTTGCAAGGCTGTGATCAAAGCGTCTGCCGAGACCGCCGACAATATATATTTCGTCCGTGTCCTTTTCGAGAGCAAGCTCAATGGCAAGCTCCATATCGGTCTTGTCCTTGTTGACGGGGTATTCCACCTTCAGAACGCCTTGATTTTCAAAGAAATCAGCGTCCGTCTTGTTTGCCGAGTCAAAATCGCCCACCATCACATTGGGTATGAGCATCATTGCTCGGCAGTGCTTCACGCCTCCGTCACAGGCTATTATATAAGCCTCGTCAAAGTATTCCCTTATTATGTCGTAGTCCTTTATCTCGCCGTTTCCTATTATTATGGTCTTCATTTTAATTACCTCTTTTTTCCGTATTCGCCGAGCACGGCGTTAAATTCCCTTATAGCGGCTGCGGTGTCGCTGCTGCCGAACACAGCCGAGCCTGCCACTATTATATTTGCCCCTGCGTCAATAGGACGCCTCACATTGTCTATATAAACTCCGCCGTCCACCTCTATGTCGTATTCAAGCCCCGACCTTTGTCTGTATTCAGCCAAGCCCTCTATATTTTTGAGAGTGCTCTCTATGAAGCTTTGACCGCCGAAGCCGGGCTCAACGCTCATAACAAGCGCCATGTCCGCAAGCTCCATGAGAGGGAGTATTGAATTATAGTCCGTATTGGGCTTTATGGTAACGGCTGATTTTTTGCCGAGGGCGCGTATTTTTTTGAGCGCCGCAGCGCAGTCATCGCAAGCCTCATAGTGTATGTTTATAATGTCGCTGCCCGCCTCCGAAAATGCCTCTATATACCTTTCGGGCTTTGTTATCATGAGATGCACATCCAGCACGAGAGGCGTTATTTTCCTTATGCTCTTTACAACGGGTATGCCTATGGATATATTGGGCACGAAAACGCCGTCCATAACATCCACATGAAGGTATTTTACACCGTTTTTTTCGCAAATGTCAATGTCCCTGCCAAGCTGTGTGAAGTCCGCGCTCAAAAGCGAGGGCGAGAGTAAATAATCCATCGGTCTATCTCCTTTGCTTCAGCTCATTGTAGATATATACATAGCTGTCATAGCGTTTTTGGGGTATTTCGCCTATATGCTCCTTTACGGCGCAGTCCGGCTCGGAAATATGCGCGCAGTCCGAAAAACGGCATTTTTCGGGATAATTGCCGAACTCTCTGTAAAGTCGGGCAAGCTTATGCGGCTCTATAAAGTCCAAGGAAAGGGATGTAAAGCCCGGAGTATCGGCAATAAAGCTTTGCTCGGAGCTTCTTATAAGCTCCACCTGCCTTGTGGTGTGCTTTCCTCTCTCTATCTTTCGGCTTATCTCGCCCGTCTGCCTGTCGCTGTCGGGCACAAGAGCGTTTATAAGGCTTGTCTTGCCCACGCCCGAGGGCCCCGCAAGCACGCTCACGCCCTTTAAAAGCGACCTGAGCTCGTCTATGCCCCTGTTTTCAAGGGCGGAAACAAAGCAGAGGGTATAAGCCCCATAGGTATCCGAAAGCTCTGATATGAAGCCGTCCGGGGCAAGCTCCGCCTTATTTATGCATATAACTATGTTTTCTATGCCGTGATTTTCGGCAAGCACGAGAAATCTGTCCAAAAGGTCGTAATTGGGCGAGGGCGAGGCTGCCGCAAATGTTATGACGGCAGTGTCTATATTGGCTATCCTGGGGCGTATGAGGCTGTTGCGCCTCTTGTGTATGCTGTCCAGAGCGCCCTTTTTGTTCTTGCCGTCAAGCACGGTAAAATCCACCGTGTCACCCGCCGTGGGCGTTATGCCTGCCCTTCTGAATCTTCCTCTTGCCGAGCATTCATAAACCGAGCCGTCGGCGAAAACATAGTAGAGTCCGCCGACGCCCTTTATTATAAGTCCTGTCATATTACTTTGTATCGCTGTATACTACAATGCCGTTTACGGTGACGGTATACTTTGTGCTGCCGTCGGAGGTGTCGTTCACGGCAAAGGGGAAATCGTCCTTTGAAAGAGTTATATCCTTCAAAACGACCTCCGAGCCATTCTTGACAGCAGTCACGCGCACAGCGTTGTCGCTGTCCTTGAGCAGATCTCCCTTGGGATTTACGGGTATGCTCACTACCTCCTGCTGTGCGCTGTGGGACTGAACGGGAGCCTGCTCATCCGGAGCCTTTTCCGAGCCTCCGCCCTCATCGGGAGCGGGTGCCTCCGTTTCGGGCTCGGGCGCCTTGGTAGGCTTTTCTATGATGTCTATTATGGCGGGCTTGCCCTCCGTGGGAGCCTCTGTCTGCTCCTCCTTTTCGCCCTTGCAGAGCGTAACTATTATCTGACTGCCTATGGGCACGAGCGTTTCAGCGGGTATACCCTGATCTATAACGCTGTCCACGGGCACAGTGTCGCTGTAAGCGTCTATAAACTTGGCGTTGAGTCCGAGGTCGTCAAGTATCTTGGACGCCTCTTCCCTTGTCCTGAGCCTCAGATTGGGCACTCTTACCTCCTCGGCAGCCGTTCCCTGGCTCACCCTCACATTTATGCGGGCGTCGGCGGGTACCATCTCTCCCGCCTCGGGATCCTGCTCCACTATCTCGCCCACGGGCTTATCGCTGTTGATATATTCCACACTGCCTATGGCGAGACCGTAATTTGAAAGCTCCTCCTCGGCAACGGAACGCCTCATGCCCACAATATCGGGCACCTCTATATCGCCTGCGCCGTAGCTCACATAAAGAGTGACAACGCCGCCCTTTTCAACTCTGGTTCCCTTGTCGGGCTCCTGCTGTGCGACCTCGCCCGCGTCTACATCCTCCTGATATATTTCCTCCTTCTCGACCGTAAGACCTCTGCGCTCTGCCTTTGCGCAGGCTCTGTCATAGCTCATGCCTACGAAATTAGGTACCTTTATGGTGTCGCCGTAGAGCGTCCTTGAAAGCAGCTTTCCGCCGAAGGTGATAAGAAGTATTATGGCAATGCCCGTTATTACAGCCGTTATGATGACATTTCTTTCGCGCCTTTTAAGCTCGCTGTCCTCGTCGTCCTCGTCCATGTCGTCGGCATAGCCTCCCGATATAGGAGGCGCCTTTTTGTCGGCTCTGTCCTCACTCATGAAGCTTTTGTCCATAACATCTCTTAAGTCGTCAGCCATATCTATGGCGTGCTCGTATCTGTTTCTGGGCTCCTTTGCACAGGCAAGCCTTATGATATCTATAATGTCCCTTGTGACCTTGGGATTGACAGAGCGCGGGTCGGGTATAGGCTCCTTTATGTGCTTCATGGCAAAGTCAAGGGGCGTCTTGCCCTCAAAGGGACATTCTCCCGTGACCATTTCATAGAGCACTATACCGAGGGAATATATATCCGTCCTGCTGTCCACATTTTCGCCCTTTGCCTGTTCGGGCGAGAAATAGTGCACGGAGCCCATGTAATCGCCCTGAGAGCTTTCGGCTGTGTTAGCCTTGGCAATGCCGAAGTCCGTCACCTTTGCCACAAGCCTGCCGCCCGACTCCGTAAGAAGTATATTTTCGGGCTTTATATCCCTGTGGGTGATGCCGTTTGTATGCGCCGCTTCAAGACCCTCGGCTATCTGCGAGGCTATATCGCAGGCAAGCATATTGTCAAGGGGCGCCTGTTCGTATATAAGCTCCTTAAGCGTGTAGCCGTCTATATATTCCATGACGATATAGTATATATCGCCGTCGTTTCCCACATCATACACATTCACAATGTTGGTGTGTGCAAGACCTGCGGCGGCTCTTGCCTCCGTGCTGAAGCGCTTTATGAATTCCTCGTTTTCTATATATTCGGACTTGAGCACCTTAAGCGTGACAGCTCTGTCAAGCTTGATATCGCTCGCCTTGTAGACAACAGCCATACCGCCCTTGCCTATGGTCTCTTCTATTCTGTATCTTTCGTTTACAACATAGCCCTTTTCAAGTATCATAAAAGCACCTCCCTTACACATCTATAATGATGACGGAAATATTGTCGTTTCCGCCTCTTGCGTTTGCCTCGTCTATGAGCCTGTCGACCCTCTCCTGCGGGCTTTCGGCTGCCGAGGCTATTTCCGATATCCTGCTGTCCTCAAGCATGGTGTTGAGTCCGTCGCTGCACATGAGTATGGTATCGCCCGGCTTAAGCCTCAGTATTATTCCGTCCGAAACAACGAAGGGATCCGTGCCGACCGCCTTTGTTATGCAGTTGCGCTGCGGATGGTGCCTTGCCTCGGTCTCCGTTATCTGACCCGTGCGCACCATCTCAGCCACAAGCGAATGGTCGTTGGTTATCTGCTCCATATCGCCGCCCGATATTCTGTAGAGCCTTGAATCGCCCACATGGGCAATATACATATTGCTCCCGGAAACGGTGGCGGCTATCATGGTGGTGCCCATATTGCCGTACTCCTCATAGGAAAGCGCCAGCGAATGAACGGCGTCATTAGCCATATTTATGCCTCCGATGAGCATATCTAAAGGCTCCTCCGCGCTTTCGGGAAGATATTTATTGATATAGGAAAGGAACGCCTCCTTTGCCGTGGTGCTCGCCACCTGTCCCGCCTTGTGTCCGCCCATGCCGTCGGCTACGATATAGAGGTTTTCAAGCCTGCCTACGGGCGAGTCCGAAACAAATATGGTGTCTTCATTTTTAAGCCTAACTCTGCCTATGTCGGTTTTGCCTGCGCTTAACATATGCATCCTCCTTGTTTCCTTTCATGTAGCTTCGTCTGAGCTGTCCGCAGGCGGCGTTTATGTCGCTGCCAAGCTTTCGCCTGACTGTCGTTTCTATGCCCCTTGCTCTGAGCACGGAGGCGAAGCTCTGTATGTTCTTTTCACTGCTTTTTATGTAGTTATGCTCCTTCACATCATTCACGGGTATGAGATTGACATGGCAGAGCTTTCCCTTTAGCCTTGAGGCGAGCTCAGAGGCGTTTTCGGCGCTGTCGTTCACTCCCTTTATAAGGGCGTATTCAAATGTAACTCGTCTTTTTGTGCTCTGCGCATAGTCCGCAGCCGCCTTTATGACCGAATCTATGTCGTATTTTTTGGCAACGGGCATAGTCCTCTGTCTTATTTCGTCATTGGGCGCGTGCAGGGATATTGCCAAAGTTATTTGCAGATCCCTCTTTGCAAGCTCATATATCTTATCCACAAGTCCGCAGGTGGAAAGCGTTATGTGCCTGTGGCTAAGATTATTGCCGAGGGGCGAATGGATTATGTCCAGAAAATCCAGCACATTTTCAAAGTTATCTAGGGGCTCTCCGCTGCCCATTATTACCACGCTCGATACCCTTTCGCCCGTGTCGCACTGTATGCGGTATATCTGCTCCGCCATTTCGCCCGCGCTCAGGCTCCTCTCCAGTCCGCCTATTGCGGAGGCACAGAATGTACAGCCCATACGGCAGCCCGCCTGCGAGGATATGCACACGGCATTGCCGTAGGAATAGCGCATGAGCACGCTCTCTATTACAAGTCCGCCGCCTATATCAAAAAGGTACTTAATTGTATTATCCACCTTTGAGACGAATTTTGCAACAGTTTTTAGCGTTTTTAATGAATATTCTTTTTGGAGCTTTTCTCTGAGGGCGTTTGAAATGTCCGTCATTTCGCTTATTTCCGTTATCTGCTTGTCATGCAGCCACTTGAATATCTGCTTTGCCCTGAAGGGCTTTTCGCCCATTTTTTCAAGCTCCGCGCTAAGCTCATCTAAAGTCAAAGAGCGGATATCCTCTTTATTTTCCATTTAATCGACCCTCCGAAGCCTTGCTATAAAAAAGCCGTCCGTGTCCGAAGCATGGGGCAAAAGCCTTATGTAGCCGTCCCTTGCGCTGGCACAGGCTATACCCTCGGGAATATAAGAGGAGATGTCCTCCGCCTTGACTCTGCCCGTATCGATCAGCCAATTTACATTGTCAATGTTTTCAGTGTGCGAAACGGTGCAGGTGGAATACACAAGCACACCGCCCGGCTTAAGGGCGTCGACTGCGTTAAGGAGCATATTTTTCTGCACCTTTGCAAGAGAGCTTATGTCATCCGCCGTCCTGTTGTACTTCACATCCGGCTTTTTTCTAAGAAGTCCGAAGCCCGAACAGGGCGCATCCAGAAGTATATAGTCCGCCCTTATGTCGCTTTTTTCGCAGGCGTCCTTTAAAAGAGGCTCCACGGAATTTATGCCCAGCCTTTCCGCGCCCTGCCTTATGAGCTCCAGCTTGTGTTCATATATGTCGCACGAAATTATGCGGGCGCTGTCCTCGGTCTGCTCCGCAAGAGCAAAGCTTTTGCCTCCCGGAGCTGCGCACATATCCAGTATGACGCTGTTTTTTTCGGGCGCAAGTATCCTTGCCGCAAGAACGGAGCTCTCGTCCATTATATGAAAAAGTCCCGACTTATAGCACTCGCTTTGAGAAATATTCCCCGTTTTGTGTATATAAAGCGTGTTGTCAAAAAGAGTATCGTCCTCCGAGGCTATGCCCTCGCGAAAAAGCCTTGCCTTAAGCTCCGACTTTGTGGTTTTAAGTGTGTTTACGCACACGCAAAGACGGGGCGCACGCAAAAAGGCGGCGCACATTTTCTCGGCTTCGTCAATGCTCATATCCTCAAGCCAATAATCCACAAGCCATTCGGGGACGGAATATCTGAGGGAAACAGCTTTTTTTCTGTCGGCGGGATAGCTTATATTGCCCGCAGAGCGCGCAATGCTCCTCAGAACGCCGTTTACAAAGCCCGAAAGCGAGCCGAAGCGCCTTTTCTTGGCAAGCTTGACAGCCTCGTTGCAGGCTGCTGAAACGGGTATTTTGTCCATATAGAGTATCTGGTACACGCCAAGCCTTATATCGTTTAGTATAAAGGGCTTCATTTTGGCTGTTTTTGTGCTCGAAAAGAGGTCTATCACATAGTCTATGTTTATGAGATTTCTGAGAGTGCCGTTGACAAGCTCGGTCACAAACGCCTTTTGCGGGGGCGTGAGCTCGTTGTGCTCATTGAGCGTTTTTCTGAGAATAATGTTGTTGTAAGCGCCCGTTTCAAATATATCGATGAGTATAAAAAGCGCGATCTCTCTTTCCTGCATAAATATCTCCCAAAAATCTCTTTTATTTTTTTACAAAATAGTGTATACTATAGATAAGAATGAAAAATTTACCAAAATCGTAATTTACATCTCTATATATATTAACACATTTCTGCGAATTAAAAAAGTATTTTTTTAAAGGGAGAGCAAATATGTTCAGAACAATAAAATGGTACATCAAATTTATATGCTCGCTTGCCTTCAACAACGGCGAATTAAAGCGCGCCGACAGGATGCTGGAGGCGGGAAAGAGCGACGAATACGAAAGCTTTGTAACGAACAAGGTGTCGGGCTGGGCAATGGACAGGATGAAGGATTCGGGCGCAAGAGTGAATGTGCACGGACTTGAAAATCTGCCTAAGGACAAAGGGGGCATACTCTTTGTGTCCAACCACCAGAGCAACTTTGACATACTCCTGCTTCTTTCTTATCTGCCCGTAGCAAAGGGCTTCATAGCCAAGACGGAGCTTGGGAAATTCCCCTTCGTGAACCAATGGATGAGGCGAATACACTGCCTATTTATGGACAGGCATGATGTAAAGCAGGCGGCAGGCGTGATACTTGACGGCATAAAGCAGCTTAAAAACGGCATAAATATGGTGATATTCCCCGAGGGCACAAGGAGCAAAACGGGCGCTCTGGGCGAATTCAGGGGCGGCAGCTTCAAGCTCGCCACAAAGAGCAAATGCACCCTCGTTCCTCTCACGATAGACGGCACAAGGGGTCTTATGGAGGCAAATCACTATATGATAAAAAACGGCACCGTAGATCTCTATATACACGAACCTATAGACACGGCAGAGCTGACAAAGGAGGAGGCAGCCGAGCTGCCCGCAAGAGTGAAGGGAATAATAGAGGATAAATTAAACAAAAAGGAATAAATTTCGTATATATTAATAAGAACGGATAAAAAGGGTTAAAATTAAATTAATATAAAAATTTGCTTTAAAAGGCACAAGAAAGAGAGGTTCTTTAAAATGAAAAAGGAAAGAATGGAAATCATCAAAATGGTAGGCGAGGGCAAGATATCCGCAGACGACGCCGTAAAGCTTCTTGAGAGCATAAAGGGCAGCGGAGTGAGCGCAAGCGAGATATTGGACGGAGTGAAGGAAAAGGTTTCCGACATAGTGTCCGATGCAAAGCCCGTTGTAAAGAAATACGCCGTAAAGGCCAAGGACAAGGCTAAGGAAGTGGGCGGAGATGTTTACGAAAAGGGCAAGGCTAAGGTAGAAAAGATAAAGAACAAGGCAAAGAGCTCCGACATAGCGGACGAGATAATAGAGCCCGTGGAGGAGGTTTTTGAGGCTGCCGAGGACAAGGCGGAGGAGATAAAGGACAAAGCCGAGGAAATAAAGGACAAGGCTATGGACAAGGCAGAAGAGCTTAAGGACAAGGCAGAGGAAAAAATAGAGGACATAAAGGAGGATGTGAAAGAGGCATCCGAAAAGGCAGAGGAAAGCGCAAAGAAAATTGCGGAGGGAGTAAAGAAGAAATAAGAAATAATGAGGACGGCAGGTGAACCTGCCGTCTTTTCGTATCGATATTATGTAGACATAGCCCCCTCAGTCGCCCTTCGGGCACCAGCTCCCCCACAGGGGCGCCGAGAGGTAACGGTCAGCCCCAAATTCTTGGCTCCCCCTCTATTCAGCACTTTTGCTCCGCAAAAGCAAGGCTACGCCTTGGCGAATAAGTCTTTTCGCTGCAATGGGGGAGCTGTCATTTGAATCGGAAAGATTAATCCGACGATACGAAGTATCGCTTTCCCGAAGGGAAAGTTCTGATATGCGTTAGCCTGACTGAAGGGGTGCTTTGTATGCAAAAAAAATTCATACAACAAGATATTTTATCAACACGCAACAAAAAACATCTCCCCTTTTGGGGGAGATGCTTTTTTAATTTGTATTACTTTTTATTTCTTTTGAAAGTAAACATGAATGCCGCACCGGCAAGGAGCATAAGCATAACGGCATAGCCGTTTGCAGCTGTATCGCCTGTCTTGGGTAATGATGCGCCCGAAGCCGCTCTGGGCTTGATAACCCTTGAAACGGTGGTTGTAGGTACATCCTCCGCAGGAGTGATTGCTGAATGCGGTCTTCTGAGACTTACGGAAGTTGCGCCGTCGGGAGCATTAGCCGAAGATCTGGGTCTGTCAAAGCTAAAGCCTGATGAACCGCCGGGTCCTTCACTGGGTGAACCGCTGCCCGGATTATCTCCGCTCGGAGTATTTCCGCCGGGATTCTGAGGTCCTCTTCCGCCGCCGGGATTACCCGGATTGTCCGGATTATCATGCGGTGTGCCGGAGGTGCCTGTTGTAGTCTCAGTTGAAGCTTCTATAGCAGTTGTGGTTTCTGTTGTTGCCTCAATTGAAGAGGTTGTAGCCTCTGTTGAAGCCTCTGTAGTAACCTCCGAAGTAGTAGCCTCTGTTGAGGATTCCTCATCGGGATTTTCCTCGGTCTTGGGTTCCTCGGGATTTCCGCCGCCGCCCGAAGGCTTGGTGGTCATCTCTATTGTAGTTGCTTCGGTTGTTGCCTCTGTTGTGGTAGTAACAGTTGTAGGTCCTACAGTTGTTGCCTCTGTGGTAGCCTCGGTCGTAGGAGCCTTTGTTGTGGTCTCCTTATGCTCGTTGCCGCCTGAAGGCTTAGTAGTCATTTCTACAGTTGTAGCCTCTGTGGTTGCCTCCGTTGTAGGAGCGATGGTCGTAGCCTCTGTAGTAGCCTCCGTTGTGGGTGCTACAGTAGTGGTTTCCGTAGTTGTCTCCGTTGTGGTGGGAGCAGCTGTGGTTGCCTCTGTTGTCGCCTCTGTAGTGGTAGGAGCAGCCGTTGTTGTTTCCTTAGGCTTGTCGCCGCCGCCGGGCTTGGTAGTGATCTCTACCGTTGTTGCCTCTGTAGTAGCCTCCGTTGTGGGTGCTGCCGTGATTGCCTCTGTGGTAGAAGCTGTGGTAGGTCCTACGGTGGTTGTTTCCGTAGTGGTCTCCGTTGTTGTCTCGGTAGTAGTTTCCGTTGTGGAGACTGTGGTAGGTCCTACGGTAGTAGTCTCGGTGGTAGCCTCTGTAGTTGTAGCTGCCACTGTTGTAGTGGTATGCTTGCTGTCATCGCCGGGAGTGGTTGTGACCTCAGTGGTCGCCTCCGTTGTGGTAACGGTCGTGGGCGCTGCGGTGGTAGCCTCTGTGGTCTCCTCCGTAGTTGCCTCGGTGGTCGTTGCCGTTGTGGTGACAGTTGTTGTAGCTTCTGTGGTAGTAGCTTCTGTAGTCGTTTCCTTTGTAGTTGCCTCGGTGGTCGTAGCCTCTGTAGTGGTAACTGTTGTAGTCTCGGTCGTAGCTTCCTTTGTTGTGGATTCGGTAGTACCGATTTCGTCGGACTTATTTACAACAGATACAGTCTTCTTTACCTTACCCTTTTTGGAGGCAGGAGGTATCTGATGGATCTCACCGCCCGGATGGCTTACTTTCCTTGCTATAACCGGACCGTTTGTTGCAGCATTGCCTATGAACTCTGCATAAGGCGCAAGTATGATACCAAAGATCTCGACGGTCTGAACAGAACCTGTAAAGGGCTCATATTCGCCGTTTTCCGTTGTGTAGAAGTTCCACACAACATCGCTTGCAACCTTATCAAATCCCGAGGGATTTATACCGTTGATAACTAAACGGTTGACAGAAATGCGATCCGTAGGATCTGCATTTGAACAGTCAACATTGATAACAAGGAGCTTTCCGTCCGTAGTAAGACCGCTGTTCTTAACTGTGTTTTCGTCAAGGACTTCGCCGTCACACACTACATTTGAAAAATCAAGCTCTCTTACATATGCGCTGTGATCCCACATTTCATAACCGCTCTTGGCTACGGGGATATTTACAACCTTTACGCTGTCGCTGCTTACCGCATCGGCAATCGTTCTGGAAGCCTCGGCAAGCTTATCGAACTCGGCATCGAAGTCTATCGGGAAAGCTCCCTCGACCTTCTTAACGGAATGTGACTTCTTTACACGATATACGCTTCCGTCAGCGCCGTATAACAAGTAAACATTGGGAATAGATGTGTCATCTATCGTGTTTGTCTCGCCGATAACGAGCTCAGGTGTAAGATACGCATTATCATGAAGTATTTCCGTACCCGGACCGCCGGGCTGCTTAAGGAATTCAACATAGGAAGTATTGCCTACGCTGACAACTCTTGAAGTATCATCGATACTGTTTGAAGTGTAAGATACCTCGTAACTCTTGCCGTTTGCGGTACCTTCACCTTCGATAATGGGGTTGCCTTCGTCATCGATCTCGAAAACGTAGTAAACCTCACCGCTGACAAACTGAACTGACTCAACCGTTGTGCTGCCCTTACCGTTTTCATCAGTAGTGACATAAACATAGTCGATACCGTCAGCTAAAGTGTAGCTGTCGCCATCCTTAGTAAAGAAACCGAACTTGAAAGTGCCCTGCTTGGAGCCGGCGCCCTCAACGGTCTTTGTGATGGTAACATCAAAGTCGGGTGCAAATTCATAAACATGATCGGTATTACCAAAATTGTTGTTGGAACCGTTCAGGTTTTTAACAGCTATTGAACCCTCCATATCATTGTTATTATAGAAGTCGATAGCAAACACAGCAAAATTAGCTGCTATGCCGAGGCTTGAAACTATTTCGTCACGGCTTAAGGACTTGGTGCCCTTAAGGAGATTGATGATAGTATCGAACAAGCCTTCGCCTTCATCTGCGGGAGCCTCGGTCTCAACGGCAGCGCCGCTTACTACCTCATCACCCTCGCCTAAAGCGTTGTCATTGTCCTGTGCAAATGCAGGCACAGCAAATGACTGGATAAGCATTGCCAATATAACAAGTATAGACGCAAAGCGTCTGACGGCAACGCCCTCGGTTTGCTTACTCATTTCCTTTTTTCTCCTTTCTCTGGATAAAAACAGAATTGGTCACGCAATTTTTCAGTTACGATAAAACGGAAGGGGCAAGACCATCCGTCCTGCGCCTTTCGGCACAAAAAAGCCCAATTTGCGGGCTTACAACAAAACTGCAATAGAACGCTTTTTTGTACTTAATATTATAGTACAATTAAAGGAAAAAAGCAATAGAAATGTTAATTTTTTTTTAATATTTGGAATTTTTGGAGATGTGCACTATCTGAACACAAAAATTGGTTGTCTTTTTTGTATATTTTGCCGTTGTCAAGAATATGCAGGAGAGAGTGAGATTTTCTCATATGTTAAGATAAAGCCCCTCAGTCACTTCGTGACAGCTCCCCCCACACACAGCATTTTCAATGAATTTGTTGTTGTAAATCCCCCTCAGTCAACTCTATGAGTTGACAGCTCCCCCACAGGGGGAGCCGAGAATTTGTGGTTAACCTCCGCCTCTTGGCTCCCCCTTCGGGGGAGCTGTCAAGCGCAGCTTGACTGAGGGGGGATATTATACTTCTCCCCTATCCTCATTCGTGCATATTTCCCCCTCCTTGCGAATATAATTATACAAAAACCCAACGGGAGGAAAAGACATGGCAAAAAGCAGGCTAAAGCCGCTCACGGCGCTATTCAAGGGGCTGTTGGCGGGATATGTGATAACGACGGTATGTTTTGTGATATTTGCGCTTCTGATGACCTACACGGAGGCGGGCGAGGAGCACATACATACGGCAATAAAGGCAGTCACGGCGGCGGTGTGCATAATAAGCGGATTTATAACGGCGCGCTCCGCGGGAAGGGGCGGACTTTTGTGGGGCATTGTTTCGGGCG
>CANQVZ010000049.1 GCA_947627425.1 uncultured Clostridia bacterium
AATTAGTACAACTTTTGAATTTTTATTCGCTTCTCGTGAATAGTCAAATTCCCTTAAATTATAACTAACGGAGGGTGGGAATTTTATAAAATATACATATTCAGTATGTATTTTTAATTTACTTATTATATTGATTTGTAAATTATCCGCTTTAGTTTGGATAAGACAATGTAAAATTGTTAAAAAACAGCATTTTTTAGTATACTGTATTTATGTACTGTAATGTGCATAAATACAACACGAAAGGTGGAATTACAATGAAGGAGAAAATGTTGTACAAGGACTGGCTCAGGATATGGCTCAAGCAGAAGGAGGGATATGTCAAGGATGCCACCTTCGCCCACTACACGGTGATGGTCATAAATCATCTTATACCCACGCTGGGCGATCTATATCTCAACCAGATAACGGAAAAGCGGCTGCAAAAGGCTGTGTTGGAATGGCTTAAAAGCGGGCGTTTGGACAATATGGGAGGTCTGGCGGAAAAGACGGTCAAGGACCTTGTGGTGACGGTGAGGCGAAGTCTTAAGGATGCGGCAAAGGAACACCTTGTACCCAAAAAGCAGTTTGAGATAGTTTATCCTCAGAATGACACGGAGGAAAAGCTTAAGGTGCTCACGAAGGAACAGCAGATGATACTGACGCAGTATGTTTATCTAAATCTCACGCCCAAAAATGCGGGTATATTGTTTTGTCTGCACACGGGCGTTCGCATTGGCGAGCTTTGCGCTCTCCAATGGAAGGATATAGATCTGGAGAACAAGCTTGTGCACATAAATAAAACTTTGCAGAGAATATTTGTAAAGAACATTGAAGGAAAAAATGTGTCAAGGATAAATATTTCATCGCCCAAGTCGAAGTCGTCAATAAGGACAATACCGCTTTCTACGGCTATATATCCCATATTGAAAAGGTTGAATCCTTGCGATCCCGAAAAGTATTTGCTCACTAACAAGGATGTATATACAGAGCCGCGTACATATAGGGATTTTTTTGAAAGATTTTTAAAAAAGCTCAACATAGAGCACATTAATTTTCATTCCCTAAGACATACCTTTGCTACAAGGCTTATTGAAAATGGCGCGGATTATAAGACCGTGAGCGAGCTTTTGGGTCACTCATCAGTGAGCATAACGCTCAATCTGTACGTGCATCCACAGATAGAGCAGAAACGCAGAGCCATAGAGCTAATAAATGACTGTCTGTAAAAAGAGAGGCGGTTAACCGCCTCTCAGTCTGTCGTGATTTTTTCTATTACTTCCCATAGCTCGTCCCGTCCGTCCTTAGTCTCGCTGCTGAATGGTATGAGAATATCCTCGTCTGTAAGCATAAAACTCTTTTTCAGCATTGCAATGTGCTTTGGCAGTTGACTTCTCTTGAGCTTATCCGCCTTTGTGGCCGCGATTATTATTTTGTAGGAATAGTGCTTCAGCCATTCATACATGATCCTGTCGTTTTCGCCCGGCTCATGTCTTATGTCTATGAGTAATATTATCGCTCTCAGCGTCTTGCGCTTGAGCAGATAATTTTCTATCATCTTTCCCCACTTTGCAATCTCGGTTTTTGGCGCCTTTGCATAGCCGTAGCCCGGCAGATCCACAAAGTACAGCTTATTTTCCACATTATAAAAATTGATCGTGCGCGTTTTGCCCGGATTTTGGCTTGTTCTGGCAATAGCCTTGCGATACACCATAGAATTGATAAGGGAGCTTTTGCCCACATTTGATTTTCCCGCAAAGGCTATCTCCGGCAGACCCTCCGCAGGGTACTGCGCAGACTTTACAGCGACCGCTTCGAGAGATACATTGTTTACTTTCATTTCTTTCTCCTTAATATTTCAAATGCATTAATGTCGTATTATCCGTATACTATTTTAATTTACTATAAATATCGCTTTTTGTCAAGGCTGCCGACTTTTTGTTAAAATATGATTAAATGTTTACACAAAATTCATTTTTATACTTTACAAAACCTAGACTATGGTTTATAATTATACTATGATAATTTATTAACATAAAAAAATTATGGAGCAACGCTATGAAAAAATTTTATTTGATATCTATATTCGCAATACTGTACATTTTTATAAATTTTGCAGTCAATTCATATCTTAATGGCATGAAATCGGATAACCTCATACAGCTCTATTCAAATCATCAGAATGATGTTCTGGACACCATTGAGACCGAGCTTGCAGACCTGTCCGAGGAAATGCTGAACGACAGCAGCATAATGGAAAATATATTCATATACAACAATATGGACGGTTTTCTTTATATAGACGGCAAGGTCGTATATGAAAAAGACAAGGATACGACGATGCTGTACAAGGACTCCACCGCGAGAGAGCTTTTGGGCGATTCATATATGAGCGATGACAAGACAAAAGCCAACTATGCGACCATAATGCTTGAAAAAGAAGGCTCGGAGGTGCTCACAAAGGTAAGCGACGGCAGCAAGGACCTTATATCGTGGCGAACCACAACTATAGATGACAAGCAATACATAACAGGAGTTGCTACGGATGTTGAGTATATACTCAAGCAGGGGCAATATGCCAAATTCAAATATATGTCCGATATTATTTTTATTGCAAATAATATAATCGTTGCATTTCTTTGTTTTTTGATCGCACGAAGCGAGCTAAAGCAAATAAAAAAAGCTGAGTAAGCCGCATTTTGGGGGTTTTGCCGCAGAGCAAGGTTTTGTTTCCAATTGAAAATATAAAATAAAAAACAGCCTCAACAGTTATGTTAAGGCTGCTTTTTATACTAAAGGGAAGCCGGAGCCACAAAAGAGGAGTTACAAAAGACTCCGGCATAAGTTTGGTTGAGGAAAGAATTAGGGGCAAAAACCTCAACCAATATTATAATACATTATAATTATGAATATTCTATTTATATTTTTTAAAATATTTATAAAATTATATTTAACGACAATTTAGTCGCCTATTTTCTCCGTCATTTCCAATATTTCTGCTTTTGCCCTGAGAAAACAATCCTTTATTTTGTCCGAAAATACCCCGCATTCGTCATTTAATATCATATCATATGCCTTTTCGGGAGGATAGCTTTCCTTATATATTCTTATGCTCACAAGAGCGTCATACACATCCGCAAGCGCTACTATTTGCGCCGCTATGGGGATCTCATCGCCCACAAGTCCGTTGGGATAGCCGTTGCCGTCATACCTTTCGTGGTGGAACTTGGCTATGTCATAGCAGTATTTGTGGAACTGCGTGCTGCCCTTGAATGCTATTTTATCTATTATTTCCGCGCCCTTTGTGGTGTGCGTTTTCATTATCTCGCGTTCCTCGTAGTTGAGAGGACCGTTTTTGAGCAATATATTGTCGGGTACGGCTATCTTTCCTATATCATGCATGGCAGAGGTTATTTCTATAGTCTCGGCATCCTCGTCCGTAAGACCGTATTCGGGATAATACTTCATCATGTATTTGAGTATGATGGCGGTATAGCTTCGTATTCTCTTTATATGTTCACCCGACTCCATATTTCTGAACTCTATCATGGAGCTCATTGTATCTACAAGCTCAACATTTATATGCTTGAGGGAATCCATATTTTTTCTTATCTGATATGTTCTTTCCTCAACCAAATGTTCGAGCCTTTCGTTGTCATTGTAGAGCCTTATCAGACCATCGACCACTTTTTTTAGAGTAAAGCTGTTGAATGGGCGGGTAATGATGGCATCTGCACCCGCTTCGTAGCATTTTGTTTTGTTGTCAAGCTCGTTGTCGGTGATGCATAATGCAGTCGCTCTGCCCAGCCTCAAAAGCTGAACGGAGCTTTTTATAAGCTCGCTGCTGTTTGTAAGCAGCAGTATAAGCCTTTCTCTGTTCTCCAATATACAATTATATGCCTTCTCAAAATCAGTCTCTTTGTGTATTTCGTAATGCGAATATTCTCCGGCAGCCAGATCAAACCCATCCTTGCCATCAATATCTGCCAAAAGAATCATTTTCTTGTTGTTGCTGTCCATAGTCTGCCTCCCTCATATAATAATGATATAACGAAACAAAAAATATGTCAATGTTTTGTTTATTATTAAAGGTAAATAATGTGTAAATTAATATGATTAGTAGGACAAAAATATGCACTTAATATGTATATTTTGTCAATTTCCCACCCTCCGTTAGTTATTATTAAAAGGAGGAAATTTTAACGATGAAAAAACAACTTTTTAAAGCCTTGGCAGCTACCGCTATCGTGGGCGCTGTTATGGCAATGAGCAGTGTGGTTGCCAGCGCGGCTACTACGACCTACAAATTAGAAGACAAAATACCTGCAACTTCATTTGCTTCAAATGCAAAGGTCACTTTAGAAGAAGGTTCTCTGGAGGCTAATTTCAACGAGAGACACGAGGAGAAGGATAAGAACTTCAACGGTGTAGATTATGGGTATAGCTTTAAGCTTAACACAATATCAGAAAAAGATTCTGCTAAAATTGACTCAAAAAATCTTATTGCTTACACAGGAAAGAAAGGCGATAAGCTTACACTTCTTACAAAAGGAAATAATGTAAAGTATGTTGTAAGATATAAAGAAGGCACTGCCATTACGGATCATATTGGCACTGTTACAGATAAAGCAGATTTAGAGGAAAGCTCCTACACATTAAATGATGACGGAACAGTATATATCTATGCTCCAAAAGAGAGTTTACCGGAAGGCGGTAGTTCACAGAGCGTATATGTATTCCAGATTACTGTTGAAACAGCTGAGACTTCCGGCGGAACAACCGAAGAAATCGGCACAGAGCTTGAAGTACTTGAGAACGGTGCAGTTATAGCAGTAAGTAACGATACATACATCATTGCAGCTGTTGCAAAGGATAGCGATATAATGGATCAGGAATCTATTACTATCGGTGTTCCCGGTGCTACCTTTGCACCTGAGCAGCCTACAACAAGCAAGGTTTATGATACTATCCACATAAACGGAGAAGATTTATCATTGGATCCTAACAATTATTATTATGCAATCAAAGTTACAAATAGCAAAGATATTAGACTTAAAAACTTTACAGTACAGTAATAGGGAGGTAAACATATCATGAAAATGTATACAAAACCGGAAATTCAGGTTGTTTCATGCAAGACAGAAACTATTATGTTATCGGGCATTACATCAATACAGGGCGACACGACTGGTGCCACTATAAGTGAATATACAGTTAATTTTAACTAATAACAAACCCAAAAACGGACGGCGCAAGCCGTCCGTTTCAGTCTGTCGAAAAAGTAAAATTATACAAACAAGACCCTTCCGTCAATCCTTTCGGATTGACACCTTCCCTTAACCCTGACTGGTTAAAGGACGGCTTATAATGTTTGAATTCCATGTGATAAACTTCTTACGCCCGAAGGGCGTAGCACTATAAGGCGTCCTTGCGAAGCAGGGAAGCTGTCGCCTGCATGGCGACTGAAGGGTCAAAAAAGTATTTTATCGACACGCTCAAACGGACGGCGCAAGCCGTCCGTTTTTATTTCTCCTTTGGGTCGAATATACACGCCATGACAAATGCGGACACTATTGCGGCGGTTATGCCGCCTGCGGCAGCCTTAAGCCCGCCCGTGAATATTCCCATCGCGCCCGCCTCATCTATCTCGCTCATAACACCTCTTGCAAGCGTATTGCCGAAGCCGAAAAGCGGAACGCTTGCGCCTGCGCCCGCAAATTCCACAAGCTTCTGATACCAGCCCAGTCCGCCCAAGACACATCCGCACACCACAAAAAGCACAAGTATTCTGGCAGAGGTCAGCTTTGTTTTGTCAATGAGTATCTGACCTATAACGCATATTATTCCGCCCACTACAAAAGCCTTTAAATAATCCAAACTATCACTCCTCTAATTTTCTATCCCCACACAGTGCGCAATGCCCGCAATGCTTTCTCCCTGCTGAACGCTCGTCGGACTCATAAGCGCGCCCGTGGGCACAAACAGCAGACGATCAATTTTTTTGTGCCTCAGCTTATTATACAGCATACCCGCGAATGTAACGGCAGAGCAGGCGCAGCCGCTTCCTCCGCTGTGCGTGTCCTGCAATTCGCGGTCGAATATCTCAATACCGCAGTCGATGTGATTTTTGCTTATGTCTATGCCCTTATTTTTCAATAGCTCAATAAGAAGCTCTCTGCCGACATAGCCCAGATCGCCCGTGGCTATCACATCGTAATGATCGGGTTTGAAATTGAAGTCGGACAGATGCTGATATATGGCGTCGGCTGCTGCGGGCGCCATAGCCGCGCCCATGTTGTTGGCGTCGGTTATGCCCATATCCATTATTTTGCCTGTGGTTATCCTGCGTATATATGGTCCCTCGTCCTTTTCCGTCAGAATAACGGCCCCGTCGCCCGTAACGGTCCATGTGGCTGTGGGCGTCCTTTGTGTGCCAAGATCCATTGGAAAACGAAACTGCTTTTCGGCGGAGGCAAAATGACTTGAAGCTCCGCAAAGCACATATTTTGCTCCGCCGCTTTCTATAAGGACAGAGCCTAGTCCCATAGCCTCGCCCATAGTGGAACAGGCGCCGAACACACCGAAAAACGGTATTTTAAGGCTTCTCACGCCGAAGGTGGAGCCGCAGCATTGATTGAGCAGATCGCCCGTGACAACATAGCTTATGTCCTCGGGCTTAAGCCCCGCCTTATTGATGCAAAGCTTAAGATTGTCGGACGCTATCTTGCTTTCTGCCTTTTCCCAGCTGTCCTGACCGCAGAGATTATCCGTGAGAATGGCATCAAAATACTCTCTGAGAGGGCCTTCTCCCTCCTTTGTGCCAACGGTTGCCGAGGCGGAAACTATGGCTATGCTTCTTTCAAATTCCATTGACTGTTTTCCCTTGTGTGCTGCCATTTTTCCACCCCCTATGACAATATATAATAAACTATGCCCACCGCTATGGATGTCAGCACGCCGTATAATATCACGGGACCTGCGACTATGAATATTTTTGCGCCCAGACCGAGAATGAAGCCTTCTTTTTTGAACTCTATGGCAGGCGCCGTAACGGAGTTTGAAAAGCCCGTTATAGGCACAATGGAGCCTGCGCCCGCAAATTTGCCCAGCTTACTATAAAGCCCTAAGCCCGTAAGCACGGAGGCGGCTATAACAAGTATTATGGATGTGAAATTGCCGCTTTGTTCTATGCTCAGCCCGAATATACGGCAGCAATTTGTTATGAGCTGACCTATTGTGCATATGATACCGCCCACAAAAAATGCTTTAAGACAGTTTGTTATTATGGGGCTGTCGGGCGACGCCTTCTTCACCATATTGCTGTACTGTTTTTTTGTAATATCCTTTGGCATAAATTTTCTCCTTTCGGTCTATATCACATAAAATCCGTCTACAAAATAATAGAGCACGGCGCCGAGCGCCTTGCCGAGCGCTATGGCAAGCACAAAATATTTCATTCCCCTCGTGAGCATGGTTCGCCTTGCAAGAATGGGTATCACATTGAGCACCTCCGCAAGCGAAACAGCAAGACAGCCGTAAAATATGCCTATTGCAAGGCTGTAGAGCATGACGGGAATTACGCCTATTGGCAAATAATAATCAAAAAGGATTGTAAACACGCCGAACATACCGCCCACAACAATGGCGTTTTCATATGCCATGATGTATTTTTCGGTATTTGTTTTCTGCGCAAGCCTAGGCACAACGCCTATTATGGCTATGAATGCGAATACTGCGCCCGCAATGACCGTGCCGCCGCCTATACCCAAAAGTATCAATATAATGTTTTTAAGTATTGCCATTGCTTTTCTCCTTGTTGAGAGTATCAATAATGTTGGTATTCACATCGTCCTCATATACCGAAAGCTCCACCTCTATGGGCGTCGGATCGCTCGTGAGCTTTTTGCTGCCCAGATGATTGAAAAATACAACTATGCCCACCGCCAGACCTATAGCGTAAGGAAGGTCTATTATGGCAGGATTTTCAACTCTTTCTTTAAAAAAAATATAGTAATAGTTTTCAAAAACGGTAGCCATCTGCGCGTCGGAATGAAAGCTCATTATAGCCGTTGCGGAGCCTGCAAAGAGCACAAGACAAACAAAGACTATCTTTGTGTATTTTATCAAATTACTTTTCTTGACAGGCTTTGAATACTCCACAATGGTGTCGATCTCGCCGACATTGTTGACCGTGCTGCCGGGAAAAGCAGAGGCAACGGCGTTTATAATATCTATCACGGAAATAAGATAGCATCTGTTCACATCCTCTTTTATGTCCATTATGCCGAGATTTTCCACTCTTTGGCGTATACTGCTGTCCGCATATACCTCCGCAATATCCTTTATGTGAACTATGCCCGTTTCAAAGCGCTTTATTTTTTTGTCGGGCTTTATATATATGTCCATTGCGACACATCCTTTGAATGGTTTGTATTTTCCTCTGAGTATTATTTGTTGCAAGAGTGAATTTTATGCAAAAATGAGCATAGAAAAAGGGCGGCTTGCGTCGTCCGGTTGGTTTGTTATTAGTTAAAATTAAAACCCTCAATGTTACCGTTAGTTTTGCTATGCTGTGCAATAGAGCTTATAAGCATTTTTTCTTTCTTGCATATTCTCCCACATTTCTCTTTTGTCATATTGCATTTTTTTTCATGATATGTTATACTCAAATTACAATCAAAATAAAAAGGTGCCTGAAGCGTATCGTGTTCAGGATAATAGGGAATCGGGTGAAAATCCCGGACAATCCCGTTGCTGTGAAAGCTCGGCATTTTTCATGTCTGAACGGCAAGCCACTGTGAAAATGGGAAGGCGAAAAATGCATATGCTCAAGTCAGAAGACCTGCCTTTTTATGTAACTATAAGTCCTGCGGTGCACAGGTAGCTTACGAAATGCCGTATGTATATACGGATTTGTTTTGGTGTCTGTTTGTGTTCCGCTCGGAAACAAACAGTTTTTTTATTGGTGAAAATTATGCTTATAGATTATTATGCGCAGCTTTCGGGCTTGAGAAAATATAACGCAGGTGCAAAGGCAGCTTTTGCTTTTTTGAATCTGTGTATTGTAATAGCCGTAAACAAAATAACGCTCTCGCTCTTTGTCATGGCTTTTATGAGCCTTGCAACGCTTTTAAAGGGCAAAACGCCTCTTAAGGTATATGCAAAGCTTATGAGCATACCGCTTGCGTTTATAGTGCTAAGCTCTGTTATGATAGGCATTGAATTTTCTTCTCATCCTTTGGGAAAATATTTCATTTCCCTTCATTTTATATATGCGGGCATTACGCAAAACAGCGCCTTGACCGCCGCAAGAGTGTTTTTCAAGGCTATGGCGGGAATAAGCTCTCTTTATTTGCTTTCGCTTTCAACGCCCATAAACGAGATAGTTACGGTTCTGGAAAAGCTCCGTCTGCCCAAAATATTCACCGAGCTTATGCACCTTATATATAGGTACATATTCATTCTCTTCGATACGGTTTTTCGTATGCAGACCTCGGCAAAAGCGCGGCTTGGCTTCTGTGGCTTTAAGACCTCGTGCAAAAGCTTCGCAATGGTCGCGGGCAGCCTTTTCATAAGTGCTCTTAAGAAATCCCAAGCCTATTACGACGCTCTTTTGTCAAGGGGCTACGACGGCAGGCTGGAATTTCTTTCGGAAGAATATCCCTTGAAAGCCTCTCATATATTGTCGGCTGCCATATATTATGTTGTGCTTTTTTTGATAGCAAAGGTGGGTGTGTGATGTGTCATATAAATTGGAAATAAAAAACCTCAGCTTTGCTTATGAAAATAAAAATGTGCTCCGCAATATCTCGCTTTGTGTTGAATATGGTGAAAAAATTGCCGTCATGGGCGCAAACGGAGCGGGCAAGTCAACACTTTTTCTAAATCTAAACGGAGTGCTTACTCCGGACGAAGGCGAGATATATATTGATGGCATTAAAATATTAAAAACGAACAGAAAAATCCTCAATAAAAAAGTCGGCTTTGTGTTTCAGGAGGCGGACAGCCAGATAATAGCGTCCAATGTAAGAAGCGAAATATCCTTCGGACCAATAAACATGGGGCTTGACAGACGGGAGGTCATAAAAAGAGTGGACGAAGCCATAGGCTATATGTCGCTTACAGGTTTTGAGGACAGAGCGCCGCAGTATCTGAGCGGCGGCGAAAAAAAGAGAGTCAGCATAGCCGACATTCTTGCCATGCGCCCCGAGGTGCTCCTATTCGACGAGCCTATGACCGCGCTCGATCCCGTTGGAGCAAAGGACACCGAGGAAATATTGGATAAGCTTTGCGCCGAGGGCAAAACGCTCATAGTTTCAACTCACGATTCGGACTTTGCCTATCGCTTTGCAAAAAGAATAATAGTTATGAGCGAAGGCGAAATTATTGCGGACGGCACGCCCTATGAGATATTTTCGCAGCCTGATGTCATTAATAAAGCGCACATCAAAAAGCCTGCTCTCATGAGAATGTGGGAGGGACTGATAGCTCTTGGTATTGCCGATAACAACGGCAAATATCCAGTTATCGAAGCGGAAGCGCTTGAAATACTCGCTTTGAAATATAAAGGAAAGGAGTCATCAAAATGACAAAATTACAAAATTTCATTTTAAGAACAAGCGTTGTTTTATCAATTGTATTTGCCGTGTGTCCCACAGCCTTTGCAATGCACATCATGGAGGGCTATCTTCCTCCCGCAATGTGCATAGTCTGGGGCGTCGTGTGTCTGCCCTTTGTGTTAAAGGGTCTTTTTACCATCAAAAAAATTTTTGCGGAGAACAGAAGGGCAATAACTATGCTTGCCATGTCGGGAGCATTTATATTTGTAATATCCGCGCTTAAGATACCCTCCGTTACGGGAAGCTGTTCTCATATGACGGGCACGGGACTTGGAGCCATACTTTTCGGACCCTGCACGGTCAGCATACTCGGAATAATAGTGCTCATTTTTCAAGCCATACTTCTGGCTCACGGCGGACTTACGACTCTTGGTGCAAATACTTTTTCAATGGCAATAGCAGGTCCGCTTTTGTCCTATGGCATTTTTAGGCTCTGCAAAAAACTCAATGTCAACAAAAAAGTGGGAGTTTTCCTTGCCGCTTCCCTGGGCGATCTCTTTACATACTGCATCACAAGCCTACAGCTTGCCATAGCCTATCCAAGCGAAAACGGCGGCGTATTGGCTTCTGCCGCAGAATTTCTGGACGTATTTGCTCCCACGCAGCTCCCGCTTGCAATAGTCGAGGGCATACTTACCGTGCTCATAGTTATGGCGCTTGAAAGCTATGCAATACCCGAATTAAAGGCAATAGGCTATGAAGCCTGATGAAAGGAGAATAAGCCATGAATAAAAATTTAGCTACAACAATTATTTTGCTGCTCATAGTCGCAGCGCTCATACTTGTTCCGCTCTTTGCGCTCAAGGGCGCGGAGTTCGGAGGCTCAGACGATGCGGGCAGCACCAAGGTGGAAGAAATACGGGGCGAATACGAGCCGTGGTTCACTCCCGTGCTTGAAACAGCCCTTCACGGTGAAATACCCGGAGAGATAGAGAGCCTTCTTTTCTGTGTACAGACAGGCATAGGAGTGGGTGTAGTTGCCTTTCTTATGGGCAGATTTGTGGAAAGGAAAAAATATGAAAACAGCAATACTTCTCGTTAGCTTCGGCACAAGCCATAAGGAGGCCTCTCAAAACAGCATAGACGCCATTGCCGATGCGCTTTCAGGCTCGTATGGTGCAGCTGCGCTTTATCAGGCTTACACAAGCTCTATGATCATAAGAAAGCTTGCAAAAGAGGGCATTGAAGTATATAATATAAATGAAGCGCTCGAAAGGGCGCATAATGACAAAACGGATGTTCTCTTTGTTGTATCTACGCATATCATAGCGGGGCATGAGTATAACAAAATGCTTGAAGTCATCGAAGACTTCGGGTATAAATTCAAGCATATCGGCATTGCCAAGCCTCTGCTTTATGACAAAAGCGACTGCGCCAATATGGTCACAGTACTTGACTCTATACTTGATTTCAAGGCGGAGAACGAATATATACTCATGGGGCACGGCACGGACGCGGAGGCAAATTTTATGTATCATAATATGAATGCCGCGCTTAAAGCCGCGGGCTTTAAAAATGTGCACATTGCTACCGTCGAGGCGTCTCCCTCTCTTGACGATGCCGTCAAAGAAATGCGTCCCCCGGAGGAGGTCAAAAGCGTCATACTTCATCCCTTCATGACGGTAGCGGGAGAGCACGCCAAAAATGATATGACAGGCGAAAAAAATTCATTTCTTGCCCGCCTTAATGCTCTTGGCTACAACACAAGTGCAATTTTAAAGGGTCTAGGAGAATATGCCGTTTTCAGAAATATTTATGTTGAAAAACTCAAAAAATTAACGGAGAACTATTTATGAGCGGAATACTTTACGGCGTAGGCGTGGGACCGGGCGATCCCGAGCTTATAACGCTTAAGGCTGTCAGAATTATAAAGGAATGCGATATGCTGGCTATACCTGCCCAAAGCAGGGAAAAATACACTGCCTATAACATTGCGCTGGGCACTGTGCCCGAAATTGCACATAAGCCCGTTATATACGCGTATGTCCCTATGACAAGGGATATGTCTTTGCTCTCATCGGCATATGAAAAGAGTGCCGAAGACATAAAAAAACACCTTGAAGAAGGCAAAAGCATAGCCTTTCTTACGCTCGGAGACCCTACCGTATACAGCACATATGCGGTATTTCACAATAAGCTTGTCTCGGAGGGCTTCGAGGCATACTTTATAAACGGCATACCGTCGTTCTGTGCGGCGGCGGCAAGGCTGGGCGTTCCGCTTGCCGCTAGGGATGAAAATATACATATACTTCCCGCGGCATATAATATCGACAATATTGCTCTTGACGGCACAAGAGTTCTCATGAAGTCGGGCAAAAGGCTAAAGGAGCTCAGGCAAAGGCTTTCGGAGCTTGAAAAACAAGGGAAAATAAAGGTTATGGCTGTTTGTGACTGCGGAATGTCCTCCGAAAAGGTGTATAAAAATATAGAGCTTTTGGATGAGGACACGGGCTATTTTACCACCGTCATAGTCAAGGATAGTTGACATATTTGTATTTTAGCTTTGTCAAAAGGAGTTTAAAATGGAGGAGCGTATAATAAAAAATCAAAGGCTTCTGCGTCTGGGCGTCACAACGGGCAGCTGTGCGGCAGCGGCGGCAAAGGCGGCGGCAAGGCTTTTG
>CANQVZ010000050.1 GCA_947627425.1 uncultured Clostridia bacterium
CCAGCATAAACATTGCTCCGGGGAGCACGGGCGCACCGTATGTAACGACCTTAGCGCCGCTGTTTTTAATGGCGAGGGGCGTTCTGTCGTCGGGATCTACGCTCATTCCTCCCGTGCATATGACAAGCTCCGCGCCGTCCGCTATAGCCTTGTTTATGTTTTCGGTTATCATGGCGCTTTCATCGGAGCAGAGGGCATGATATGTCATTTCTGCACCGTATTCCGCAAGCTTTCCCTCTATAACGGGTGTGAAATCGTCCTTTATAAGTCCCTTATAGACCTCGCTTCCCGTAGTTATGACGGCAGCTTTTTTGAGTATATAGGGCTTAAGCTCAAAAAGAGGCACATCTCCCGCAGTTTTTTCGGCTCTGCGCATTTTTTCCTTTTCAATGACAAGGGGTATCACCCTCATGCCCGCCAGCTTATCGCCTTTTTTGACGGGGAAACCGCCGTGCCTTGAAGCTATCATCATTTCGCCCAGAGAATTGACAGCCAAAAGCCTTTTGCTGTCCACGCAGAAAACGCCGTCAATATCCGCCGTAAGCTCTATTTTGCCCTCCTTCACGGCAGAGCGCAACATATTTTCGTTCATACAGAGCTTGAGAAGTATCTCCGCAGCCTCGTTTTCGTGGAGCATATTTTCATTGTACTCCCAGACATAGAGATTTTCCTTGCCCATGCCGAGAAGCACGGGTATGTCCTCGGCTGCGACAATGTGTCCCTTTCTGAAAACGGCGTCCTTTTTTACATCCTTTATTATCTGCGTTATGTCGTGGCAAAGTATGTGCCCCACGGCATCCTCTGTTTTTATAAGCTTCATTTTATCACCCTTGAGTTGTATTTGTAGTTATAGTATAACATTTTTTTGAAAATAGTTCAATATGCTGTGGAATTATGGCAAAACAAAAGACAGACAGAGCGTCCGTCTTTTATTTTATGTTAAATTTTATCCTTTTATTGTTACCGTCTTGCTTGCGCCGTCCCAGTTGACTTCTGCGCCGAGGCTTTCGCTTACAAATCTCAAGGGTACCATTGTGCTGCCGTTTATGAGCTTTGCGGGAACTGCAAGACTTATGTCTTTGCCGTTCACAGTGGCAGTGTTTTTATTGAGTGTTAGAGAAATTGTCGTGCTGTCCTTTACGGAAGTTACGGTCTGGGTTTCGCCGTTCCAATCCACAGATGCACCCATAGCCTCAAATATTGCCCTCATGGGCACAAGAGTTGTGCCATTCTCAATGACGGGAGGTTGAGTGAAGGAAAGCGCAGAATCGTTTAATAAAACACTTATGCCGTTGTTGTTATTGCTTACGGCAGGCGTATTATTTTCTGTTGTTTTGGCAGTAGTTTTTATGTTTGAAAAATCCCAGCTGTTAAGTCCCGTCATATCTGTTACGGAGTAGGTCTTTACTGGGTTAGCCTCAACCTGATTTATAAATGAGTCTGCTTTGGATTTTAAGTCTTCACTATCTATTAAAACAGATGCTTGACTAATTATACTGTTTCCATCTAAAAAATTATTATATAAACTCTCATATATAAAATAACGACGTTCTGTTTCGTTTTTAGATCTCAACGAATCATATATTATTGTTGCATCATAACATTTATTCATAAAAGAATAATCTATAACTTTTTTATTAGTACCTTTTACAATAAGTCTATTTTTTCCGTTTGTGTTAATAGTATAAAATTCATAAGTATCTAAGCCGGCTTTACCATAACCATTTACTTCCGGTCCATAAAAATTATTATTTTCATAGTCAAAATGGTATCCATAATAATAGCAAAAAGCATCTTTTCTATCATTATCCATTACAATTAGTTCCGGAATGCCATCACTGTCCGTATCAAAAATAAAATATTTACCGTCCTTACAATTTTTTATTCGTTTTTCATATTCAGCTTTTAAATCAACATCTATTGAATCAATTTTCATATTTGAAAGTTTTATATCCCTTTCTATAGACTCCAGATTAGAATATACAGAATCATCTGTTTCAATATTTATATCAATTTTTTCAATAGAATTTACATATTCTGTTTTAAAACCGGTTTTTCCTTTAAAAAAGCTATCGGCATATGAATTTTTTTCAAAACAGAAAACAGTACCGTCATTTATCAGCAAATCAGAAGCAGAAAAAGGCTCTATATATGTAATATTATTGGGTATATACATTTTATTGAAATAATTGCTTTTGATAAAATCTTTGCTTAAACCGGTTATATTTATTCCTGCAATGCTGTAGGGTATAGTTACATCCATCCATTCACCTTTGCCAGCTAAAAACTTTACACCATTTCCATCATTATAAGTGTTCAAATTTACAACCAAACCATCGCTGATAATACCCCAGCCCTTTACATTCAGCGAATAATAGATGTTTCCTTCAGCATAAACACTTGTGTAACTAAGCAATATAAATATTGTCGTTATTGCTGCAAATAATCTTTTCATTTGTTTTTCCTCCTTAAAATATGTTTTTTTCTTATTTTATTATCATAAGGTTGATACTTTACGAGATGCATAACAGGCGATAATGTGCCGTTTTTAAGAACCTAAAAATTTCAGGTATTTAAAAATTAATGCACATCGCATAAATATGCTTTTTCATATATACAAACAACCCTTTGATTAATACATATATATTATAGCATAGTGCAATTAATTACACAAGACTTTTTAGACTTATTTTTTATATTATAATTGTTTATACTATACTTAAGGGGTGTTTACATGGATTTTGGGAAAATAATTATAAAACTTGATGAACAGTTGCAGAAAAATAATTTAAGCAGGAATAAATTTGCACAAAGGGCAGAAATGCAAAGAACCCAACTTAACAAATACCTAAGAAATGATATTGCGCTTTTAAATATCGATGTACTTGCAAGGATGTGTTCGGTGCTTAAATGCAGCATTTCTGATATACTCGAATACATACCTCCCGATGATTCCGACAACAATAATTATTAGATTTGATATATTAAAATAAATATAAAAGACACAAAAAAATAAGATATAAATTCACTCTTTGTTTCCATCAATGTGAAAGCGGCAAAAGATTTACGAAAAATTCATAGAATAATACTATTTGTTACTTCACTTTTGGAATTTTTTGGTGTAAAATGTTTATATGAGTTGAAACTACTCAAAAAAACATTACGAAGGGGGGTGAATGTTATGTCTAAAGATGAAATTCACGATTTAATCGTGGAGGCGGCAGACAGGATTTATAATTCTTCCGATTCTCCTGTCTCAAGGACAACAGAATTGCTTATGGCTGAATTCTATGACAGCATAGAACAGCTTTTGACAGAGGTTATATATAAATTATATAATGCTCAGATGTCCGCTGCGAAAGAAAGCGATAAGTAAAGATGAAAATAAATGCCCTCCCATTCGGGAGGGCGTTTTCATATACACCGTCTATTCTATATATGTTCTTAAAGTGCCGATATTCTCCACATAGCACTCCACCACATCTCCATGCTTTAAAAACTTAGGCGGAGTGAAGCCCATTCCCACGCCTGCGGGAGTACCCATGGATATTACCGTTCCCGCCTTGAGCGTCATTCCTTGACTCAATTCCTCTATAACATGGGGTATGTCAAATATAAGCAGATCCGTTGTGCTGTCCTGCCTAAGCTCGCCGTTTACATAGCTCTTTATTTCAAGCATCGGCGGTCTGTCAAATTCATCCTCGGTCACAATGCAGGGTCCCATAGGCGTGAAGCCGTCAAGGCTCTTGCCAAAATACCACTGCTTATGCCTTGTCTGCAAATTTCTTGCGCTTATGTCGTTCAATATGGTGTAACCGAAAACATAGTTATATGCATTCTCCTTTGACACATTCTTGCAGTCTTTTCCTATTATGACAGCCAGCTCGCATTCGTAGTCAAGGCTGTCTACCAAGCCTCTGTATGCGGATATTGTGCCGTTTGTGGGCGAACACTCGTTTACTCTCTTTGAAAAATAAACGGCATATGGTCTGTCACCTCCGAAGGCTTCTTTTTTAAAGCGCGCAGACTCAACGGCGTGCGCCATATAATTTATGCCGAGGCATATTATGTCCTGCTTGGGCACGGGTATTGGAGCGAGAAGCTCGGTCTCCTGCGGAGCTATGGGATTGCCTGCCATAGCAGCCAAAGCCTCCGTATCCACGCCCGAATCTATGAGCTCGTTCATGTCCTTAAAGGGCAAGGGATATATGTATTTGTCGGTCTGTATCCCCACCGATGTTTTTCCTATATGTCTGAATGTGATAAGCCGCACGGTAAGCCCTCCTTTTTACAGTCAAAAATACTATTTTTATCTATAATTAAAGTATAGCACATATCCTTTGTAAAAAAAAGTATAAAAATATTAAAATTTTTTAGAATAAATGTTTGACAAATAAGAAAATTTGTTGTATAATAAAATCAACAGGCAAAACATTTGAACGATAAAGGGAGGTTTTGTATATGAAAACGAATAAATTGACGCGCTTATGTTTGATAACTCTTGTATTATTTGCAGCTTCTGTTATGCTCTATTGCCTCAGCTATGGCATAAGCTGGATAAATCTTTTTACGGTTGAGACGATGCTCAAGGTAACGGTACCTTTTGTCGTGTTCGCGCTTATGTGCCTTTTGGGCTTGCACATCATATCTTCGCGCATTGAGGAGAAGCGCCGCATGGAAATGAGAAGAAGGCAAAGGCAGTACATCGTGAGAGAAATCTGCAAAAACAGACATAAAATAATATATCTCAGAAAAGTCCCCAAGCTTGACCTTTTCAGAGATGCAAGCTGATGTGGATTATGTATATTTTTGTTGTAAGTAAAATTGTATTTTCCGCTCAATAATGTTTGAAGAGCAGGGCGATATTCTTCCGCCCTGCCGGAATGTATAAATAAGTATACCCTCGCCCGTCTTATCAATTCCGACACTCGCTATCAGCATTTTCGGCTTCGCCGAAAACCGCACTGTGTGCGTCGGATAAATCTTTCCGTGCAATAACTATGCTCGTTTACGGAATGATAATGACGGGCTTTTGTTCTATGGTTAAATAGGTACGGTCGTTAAAAATGTATACGCAATAATGCAGGGGCTTTTGCTTGACAAAAGCGAAGGTTTATTTTATAGTAGATATATAGATTTTTTTATTTGAAGGGAGATAAATAACATGAAGATCGCATTGATCAACGAAAACAGCCAGGCGGCTAAGAATGAGCTTATTTGTTCCACATTGAAAAGCGTTGTTGAGCCCAAAGGACACGAGGTGTTTAACTACGGTATGTATACGGCAGAGGACGACGCGCAGCTTACATATGTGCAGTGCGGCATACTCGCGGCTATACTTCTCAATTCGGGCGCAGCAGACTTTGTTGTTACCGGCTGCGGCACGGGCGAAGGCGCTATGCTTGCCTGCAATGCTTTTCCGGGCGTTTTGTGCGGACACATTGTAGACCCATCGGACGGCTATATGTTTGCTCAGATAAATGACGGCAACTGTGCGGCATTCCCGTTTGCAAAGGGCTTTGGCTGGGGCGCAGAGCTCAATTTAAAGTATACCTTCGAGCAGCTTTTCTCCGGACAGAGCGGACAGGGCTATCCTAAGGAAAGAGTAGTGCCCGAACAGAGAAACAAAAAAATACTCGATGAGGTAAAGAAGGTCACTCACACGGACATTATGTATGTGCTTGAAAATATCGATAGGGAGCTTTTGAAGGGCGCCGTAAGCGGTGAAAAATTCAGTGAGCTTTTCTTTGCCAACTGCAAGGACAGCAAAATTGCCGATTTTATAAAGAGTATAAGGTAAATGAAGTTTTATACATATTTTGTTTTCAAATCTTGTGCATATTGTACAAAATAATAGTGTTGACTTTTATAAATTTGTGTAGTATAATAGTTTCAAGGAGAAGAGAATAGGTAAATTATGTAATTTTAAATAAAAGGGGCAATTTTAAAGAATATAGCTCAGAGGTGTTCGGAAAGGGTAGATTTTTAAGGGACGGATGCCAAAGAGCGGTTTATGGGGCATAAGCTGAAAATTACATGATGCGCATATTCGAATCATACTGAAGAAGGTAAATTTATGGAAGTAAAAAGGACCGAATTATCGGTTCTTTTTGCGTGTCGATAAAATCGACACTTTTGAAAGAAATGCTTGCATTTCTTTCAGTTAGACTAAGGGAGGAACCAGCCGTGTTTTCTGAATTTTGGTGAATAAATCACCAAAATTACAGAAAAGTTCCTGTCCTCGGAGGAAGTGAATTCCTCCTGCGGATTTTAGTCTGCGACGCTTTTTTGTATTGCTTCAACTATATAGATTTTCATTTTCTATGTTAATTTAAATTTTTCATATAGTCTGAAAGAACCGAATTATCGGTTCTTTTTATTTGCGTTGTATCGCCGTTTATATTTACTTGTTGATTTATTTGCATATATCTGTTATAATGTTAAAAAATACTAATGACGAAAGGATACCGTAATGTCAGATAACATCATTGCCATAGACGCTATGGGCGGCGACAATGCACCCGGCGAAATAGTCAAGGGCGCAGTCAGCGTTTGCGAGAGCATAGACAGCACTCTTGCACTTGTGGGCAGAGAAGCCGACATAAATGCAGAACTGAAAAAATACAGCTATGACAAGTCCAAAATAACCGTTGTGAATGCCGATGAAGTGATAGAAAACTGCGACACTCCCACGGACGCCATAAAGCATAAGAAAAATTCATCTATGGTGGTTGGACTGAATATGGTGAGAGAAGGCAGGGCTCATGCCTTTGTTTCGGCAGGCAACACGGGCGCTTTGCTCACGGGAGCCACAATCATTGTAGGCAGGATAAAGGGCGTAAAAAGACCTGCTCTCGGCACCATGCTCCCCACCGTGGACAGCGAAAAGCGTGTGCTTATGCTGGATTCGGGAGCAAATGTTGACGCCAAGCCCGAATATCTGGTGCAGTTTGCTCAGATGGGCTCGGTCTATATGGAATATGTAGAGGGCAGAAATGACCCCAAAACGGGCCTTGTAAACATAGGCGAGGAGAGCGAAAAAGGCAACGCACTGGTAAAGGAGGCTTACGCGCTTCTTTCGGAGGCAAAGGGCATCAACTTCGCAGGCAACACCGAGGCAAGGGACATAACCCTGGGCGAGGTGGACATAATAGTGTGCGACGCCTTCGTCGGCAATGTCATACTCAAGGTCATGGAAGGCTTGGGCAACACCATACTCAAGATACTTAAAAGAGAGCTTATGTCAAGCTTCAGATCTAAGCTGGGCGCTTTGCTTTCAAAGCCCGCTTACAAAAAGATGATAAAAGAATATTTTGAATATGACAACATAGGCGGAGCGCCGTTTTTGGGACTTAAGGGACTTGTTGTGAAGGCTCACGGCAGCTCCGACGCAGGCGCAATAGCAGGCGCCATACAGCAGTGTCAGAAATTCATAGACGCGGATATTGTCAACAAAATTGCCGAAAGACTGTAATAAAGCGACTTAAGACCGTCGGTCACGGCTCGGCATAATTTTTTTAAAAAAATTTGCAAAATGTACTTGTAAAATTGTAGAATATCTAGTATATTATAATAAACAGGCAATTAAAATTGTTTGAAAAAATAAAGGAGGATTTTATAATGGAAGAAAAGATCATTTCAATCATCGCTGAGGAATTGGGCAGAGAGGCATCCGAGATCACAGTTGATACGACATTTGAGGAATTAGACGCAGATTCTTTGGATCTGTTCCAGGTTATCAACACTTTAGAGGAAGAATTTGATGTAGAGTTTGACAATGACGAGTCTGCCGACATTAAGACCGTAGCAGATGTTGTTGCCTGCATTAAGGCTGCTCAGGAATAATATTTGCAACTTATGTTACGTGCCGCAGCTTTGACTGCGGCATAAATTTTTAAAATATATAAATATATTAGCTTAACAAAGTGATGTTGTCATTCGGCCTTGCCGTGTGCCTGTTTATTGTGCGGTACGGGTCATTAGGGGATGTTAAGCTAAGCTATTTATATAGCTTGGGAGGCATTACAATATGGATTTTAATTACGGGTTTAAGGATGAAGCCCTGCTCTGCACAGCTCTTTCGCACAGCTCTTATGCCAACGAGCATAAGGCGGAGGGAGTCGAGTGCAACGAAAGACTGGAATTTTTGGGCGATGCCATACTCGGCTTTGTTGTGGGAGAATACATATACAAAAAGTTCTCCTCATGGCCCGAGGGCAGGCTCACAAAACTGAGGGCAAGCGTGGTATGTGAGGCAATGCTCAGCAAGAAGGGCAGAGAGCTTGGCATAAACAAGGCGCTGAAGCTCGGCAGAGGAGAGGAACACACAGGCGGAAGAGAAAGAAACTCCATAATCGCCGACTGCATGGAGGCTGTGATAGGCGCCATATACCTTGACGGCGGCATGGAGCCTGCAAGAGATTTTATAATAAGCATACTTGCCGATGAGATAGAGGAGATATCAAACACGGTTAATGTGCTTGACGCCAAAACAACTCTTCAGGAAATACTCCAGAAAGACAGCCAAGAGCCGATACAGTACAGAATAACGGGTGAAAGCGGCCCCGCGCACTGCAAGTATTTCTCCGTTGAGGTCAGCCACAATGGCAAGACTCTGGGCAGCGGCGGCGGCAGGAGCAAGAAGGAAGCCGAGCAAAAAGCCGCTAGGGAGGCTATAAAGCACATAAGTGACAGATAGGGAGCAAAAAAATGAAACTGGCAATAGTAGGCGGCGGAGCTTCGGGGCTTGCCGCGGCAATAGAGGCGGGCAGAACATCGCCCGATGCTGAAATTGTGATTTTGGAACGCCTTGACAGAGTGGGCAAAAAAATACTTGCCACGGGAAACGGGCGCTGCAATTACAGCAATGCCAATACGGATATCGATAATTATTACGGCAGCGACAGATCGTTTGTCGATCATGCTCTTAAAGAGTTTACCGTAGAAAATACGGTAAACTTTTTTAATCAGCTTGGCGTTTTTCCCAAGGAGGAAAAAAACGGCAGGCTTTATCCGTTTTCACTTCAGGCGTCGGCTGTTCTGGACGCCCTGCGAGGCGAGTGTGAAAGGCTCGGTGTGAACATCACAACGGGCTTTTGCGTGAAGGAGGCTTATAAAAAAGGCAAAGACTTTGTGCTTTGCTCCGATGACGGCAGAAAAGCAAGCGCCGACAGGCTGATAATAGCGGGCGGCGGCTGCGCCTCCGCTTCTCTCGGATCGGACGGCTCTGCGTTCAGGCTTTTAAAGGGCTTCGGACACAGCATAACGGAGCTTGCACCCGCGCTCGTACAGCTCAGGACAAAGCCCGAGGAGGTAAAAAGCCTTAAGGGCATAAAGTTTACGGGCAGCGTGAGCCTTATACACAAGGAAAGAATTATATGCGAGGACTACGGCGAGGTGCTTTTTACGGACTACGGCGTGTCGGGTCCTCCCATATTTCAGCTTTCGGCGCGTACCGCCTTCATAAAAAATGCCGTTCTAAGCCTCGACTTCATGAGCGAATATTCGCCCAAAGAGGTGTACGACATACTTGAAAACCGCAGAGAAAGCCTTTCTCATCTCACAATGGAGAGCTTTTTCACGGGACTTCTGAATAAAAGGATAGGCAACCTCATTTCAAGGCGCATAGGTATAGAAAAGCTCTCTTACAGTGTCGGCAAGCTTACAAACCGACAGCTTTGGGCTATAGCCTCGCAGATAAAGGATTACAGACTTGAAATAACGGGCAATAACGGATTTAAAAACGCGCAGGTCACGGCGGGCGGAGCACTCACCTCGGAGTTTGACGACAGAACCATGCAGTCACGCATTGTGAGCGGGCTTTACGCCTGCGGAGAGGTGCTGGATATTTACGGCGACTGCGGAGGCTACAACCTCCAGTGGGCGTGGAGCAGCGGAAGGCTTGCGGGGCGTTCGGCTGTCATTAAGGAGTAAACTATGCTTAAGATCTCGGATATCAAAATTTCGGCAAAATGTGAAATAACAAAGGCTCTTTTGTTTGAAAAGGCAAAAAAAATACTGAGATGCGGACATATTAATTCTCTTTCTATAGCGCGCAAGTCCGTTGACGCAAGGGACAAGAGCAATGTTTTTTATGTTGTTTCACTCTTTGTCGATGTGGATAATGAGGAAAGATTTCTTAAGATAAAAAATGTTTCCCCTGTGAAAAATAACGCCTATACACCGCCCGACAGGAGCGGTTTAAGCTCAAGACCCGTCGTTATAGGCTTTGGACCTGCGGGTATGTTCTGCGCGCTTGTGCTTGCGAGAGTGGGCGCAAGACCCATAGTCTTTGAAAGAGGCTCCGCCGTTGAAAAAAGGCAGACGGCTGTAGAAAATTTCTGGCAGAACGGCACGCTTGACACTTCGACCAATGTCCAGTTCGGCGAGGGCGGAGCAGGCACATTCTCGGACGGCAAGCTCACCACGGGCATAAAGGACAAAAGATGTCGTTATGTGCTCTCTCAGCTCGTGCATTTCGGCGCGCCCAATGAGATATTATATGAGGCAAAGCCCCACATAGGCACGGACAGACTTGTGGATGTGGTGCGCGGCGTAAGAAATGAAATAATATCCCTCGGCGGAGAAATACGCTTTGACAGCCGAGTGGAGGACATTGTCATAGAAAAGGGCAAGGTGCGCGCGGTGGTCTGCGAGGGCAAGGAATACCCTGCCGACAGCGTGGTGCTCGCCATAGGACATTCTGCAAGAGATACATTTGAAATGCTCTGTAAAAAGGGTGTGGATATGTGCCGCAAGCCCTTTGCCATGGGCGTGAGGATAGAGCACCCGCAGGAAATAATAAACACGGCGCAGTACGGAGAATTTGCGAAATATCTCCCGCCTGCCGATTATAAGCTTGCCGCTCATCTCAAAAATGGCAGGAGCGCTTATACCTTCTGTATGTGTCCGGGCGGTGTGGTCACGGCTTCTGCATCGGAGGAAATGAGCGTTGTCACAAACGGCATGAGCTATTACAGCAGAAACGGCAAAAACGCAAATTCTGCGCTTCTGATAGGCATAAATACGGACGATTTCGGCTCGGAGTACGCCCTTTCGGGAGTGGAGCTCCAGAGGAGGCTTGAAAGAAAGGCGTTCGAGGCAGGCGGCGGCAATTATAACGCACCCGTTCAGCGTGTGGGCGATTTTATGCGATATCCGGGGGACAGAGGCTCTTTTATGCCCGATGCATGGCAGAGCTTTGCTCCAAGCTATAAGCCGGGGGTTAAGTTCACCGAGCTTAGGGATATTTTCCCCGATTTTATGAATGAATCCCTTGAGCTTGCCATTTATGAAATGGATAGGAAAATAGAGGGCTTCGGCGATAAAAACGCCATTATGACGGCTGTGGAGAGCCGTTCGTCCTCGCCTGTGAGGATAACAAGGGACGAGAGCTTTGTTTCGGTCAATACCGAGGGGCTTTATCCCTGCGGAGAGGGCTGCGGCTATGCGGGCGGCATAATGTCTGCCGCAGTAGACGGCGTGAAGTGCGCCGAGGCTGTCCTCGGCATTATATAATATGTGAAATTTCATCTTGACTTTTGTCGCCGTTTGTATTAAAATTAATACTGTTACATGCCGCTGTGGCGGAATTGGCAGACGCACTTGACTCAAAATCAAGCGGGGCGACCCGTACCGGTTCGAGTCCGGTCAGCGGCATAGTATTTAAGCCCTTTTCCGAAAAAGAAAGGGGCTTATTTTTGCGCCGAAAGAAAAATCAATGTGGGGCGAGGGAATCTATATAACTGAAATTCTTTTTGTGCTGCATGAACTTATAATAATTCGCAATATGTAAATATATCTGAGTAGTTGAAACATCGGAATGTCCAAGAATCATTGAAAGCTCATAAAGATCACCCAGACCGTTAAGCAGAAAATTTGTTGCGAAAGTATGCCGGAGCAAGTGCGGATGAAGTCTTTCAATGCCGGTAGCTTTTATGTAATATCGGAATATATCCCGGAAAATATCTCTTGTAATGTAATCACGCTGACGACCTACAAACAAATATACATTTATACGCTTTTTATATCTCCGCAGATATGTTTTAAGAGATGCAGCGAGAGTATTTCCCATAGGTACAATACGCTCTTTGCTTCCTTTGCCGAAAACCTTAATACCCTTGAAGTCAAACTGTAGATCGGAAGGCTTTAAATGCACGACCTCAGAAGCACGCAAACCACAGTCTAACATCAAAAGGAGCATACAATAATTGCGCAGACCGTAAAAAGTTGATTTATCATCTACACTCAAGAGCCGTTCTATCTCCGGAGGAGAAAGTATATTGATAATAGTTTTCTGACGGGAAGGCAAAATAACTTTAGCTCTAAAATCATCAATATGATATTCGTTCACAAGGAAAGACAAAAAGACCTTTAAATGCCGCATATAAGAACGAACGGAAACGATCTTAACACGCCCACGCAGATAAAGATTATAATTATTAAAGTGTTCAGCCGTAAGAGCAGAAACATCTATATTGCCGATATGCTGAATAAACAAGTCAATAATAAGCTTATAACCCTTAATAGTTGCAATACTGTTACCTTTTAAGTGTTGATACGAAATAAAGGCTTCGAGGCAATCATTAAGAGTCATTTACAGCACCCCCACTATCAAATATGCACAACTGTTTTGAATCTGCTGCAAAAGAGTTAAAACGCTGATGAAAACGGTTACGCAATTCAGATACAGCAGTTTGCACAACAGACACAGTAAGATCCGAGCTGTCAGACACAGCACTATGCACAAAAACAGCCTCCAATTTTTCCCAATCCTCTTTAGTCAATTTTTTAGCAGACCAGAGAACATTTTTTTCTTGCAGCTGCTTTTTGACCCTCTCATATTCCGAAGCCTTATAGCTCATTATATCATCTTTTAATCTGTTGTAAGTAACATCAAGATCTACAAACCTTGAAATAGTAATGTTATTCTCATGGCAGAACTTGAACAAGGTTTTGCGCCGTAATGCTTGAAGGTCGATACCCTTTAAGTCGATAGGTCTAAGAGTATTCACAAAGGGCACAATACACCCTTTGAATACATTGTCATTGCTGAAATATTTAATGCAGAATTCGGTATCGGACAATTGCACTTGCTTAACTTCAAATGTTGAGGATAAAGAACCGACTTGCAGAAGCTCATCAACGGCAAGACCCTTTGAGGCGAAATACAAGTGAGTACCCGG
>CANQVZ010000051.1 GCA_947627425.1 uncultured Clostridia bacterium
TTCTTCAAAAAAATCCTGTATGTCCGTTCCGCCGCCAAAAAAGGACATACGAAACGGGGTTTTTGTGATTATCATTTCAAATACCTCAAACTGATAAATTAAATTCTATTCAAATTTAATGTTTATCCTGCAAACCTAATTCCTTGAGTTTTTTTATTCTTTCATCTGAAAAATCAAATGCTTCTGATGCAGATTTAAACATTTGAGAAAAGCCTATATGTTTATTAAATCTGCCGTAAATTATTCTTTGCACCCATGCCAAGGGTAAAAGAAATGGAAATTTACGCAGATATTTATATCTGTTTTCCAAGGATCTTGCAGAGGGAAATAACAATCGGTTCCATTTTTGTTTATTTGCATTTTCGTCTAAAGCAACTTGCCGTATCAAAACATTATCGTTTTTACCAAAAATGCCATTGAAAAGCATATATTCAACAAATTTTTCACAGCTTTTCTCATCATATTTTATTCCTGTTAAATCAACATCAAAGTATTGACTTATTGAATTTAAAATATAATTATAAATTTTATGATAATTTTGTTCTTTGCATATCGTTTCTACTATGGCGAAATCAATATCATTTTTGTAGTTATAAACATACAAGGCAATATCCATTAAATTTCTTATCCCTGCACCCTGCTGCATAAAATGTCTGGCAGTATGTATTATCATATGTGTCAGAAAATATGTAGGCTTAAGTGTATTGCAAATATCATTTTCTTTCTGATTTTCAAAAAAAATCTTATTCCATTTTTCCGTGTTGACTTTTATTTCTTCTTCTGTGGTTGTAAATATTTCCCAATGTGCTCTTGAACTGTCAATATTGATCCCAAAAAAATAATTTTTAATCGTATAACCTTGTGACCGGAATATGTCTGAAATACGACTCAAATTCTCTTTTTGGGTCAATATATCAAAATCTCCCATAGTCCTTAACTCAGGCACGGGATAGGAATTTCTTACTATGCAGCCTTTAAGACCTATAAATGTTATGCCGTTATCCCGCATGAGCCTGTTCATTCTGAGAAATTCGTTATATCGACTGCTCATGACGCCTATTGTGGAAAGCATTGCAGCTTTCCATTTTGTCATAAGCTCTTTGTTCGGTTGAAATTCAACATCCAGCTTGCTAACTGCTGTAAATAAAAGTCCTGCAATGTTCTGCTCAACGGATTTGCTGTAAATATAATTCCAATCTAAAGCTGCTCCAGGCTCTTCGGGTGCTTTGTCAAATATTGAGGCTTTACACAATTTGACTATATATTCATCATTGCAGTTCATAAAAACACCTCTGTTTGACAAAAAATCATACTCACTTAAAATTTCGTCCAGACATTTGTCTACACCTATATTTTTGCTCAGAGTTGATTGTTGCTTTTTGTGTTGAAAAATTATGAACATCACAGTTAAATTAAAAAAATTGAGTTTATAATGATGAAAGATGACAGGCTAACCTATAAGCGGGGAAAAGGATATTTTGAAATATTAATATGGATATTATCATCTAAAAGGGAAGGGGAGGCGGCTATGTGTGTTTGCTGATTTTTTATAAAACAATAAAAATGCACCCTATAGGATGCATTTTTATCACTTTATTTTGGTGCGGGTATATTGTATTTTGTTGTTATATATCTGCCATGGCGATGTTATAGTTTGTACTTTATTGTCTATAGTTTTTTTATAACCAATAAAGTCGTTAAGCTTTCGGAGATTTCCTATACTTTTGATCTCCGCTCCAAATGTTGTCATATAGTATATATTGTCGCCTATGACTATTCCTTTTTTTATAAATTTCATATATATGAGCTTGTCAAAAGGAATATAATCATAATTATTGCCTTGAGATTTGTCAATACCGTATATGCATAAGGAATCACCTGCCTCATTATGCTCAGGCAGAGCATCTATATACTCCATAAAAAGCTTGAAATTGTTTTGCATTTCATTCTCGGAGTATATACCGCCTTCCGCAGCTTTAAGCTCCTCTTTAAGTCCCGATATCCTAAGCTTTATGTTACTTTTCTGTACATCATCCTCCGAATGCTTATATATACCTTCCAGATGACTTATCTGCATTTCAATAAGCTTTGGCTTGTCATATACAGAGTATTCTTCCTTGTTTGTGTGGATATTTTTATATATATTTATAAATTTATCACATATATAGGAAGGATTTTTCTTAATGTAATACAGCATTTCCATAAAGCTTTGTTCTATGGCACATTCGCACAGGGTTATGTTGCTTTTGCCATCCTTGCCTCTCCATACGGGATAGGCATAGCTGTAGCTCTCTTTAAAATGAGGCTTTTCTTCTTCTGTTAAAGCTCTTTCGTCGGTATAGCCTGCCGCGGTTCTTTTGTACATCATTCTTGCCAAATTTTTTTCCGTTCCTTTTCTATCTATGTAATAAAGATTGTAAAATACGGATGCTTTTGCGCCTCTTTTGCTGCTATTAGAGGTTCGCGACTGCTTTATAAGCTCCTGTACCTTTTCCCAAAGCTCTCTGTCTATAATAGGGGAATGATGGTCCTTTATATAATATTTCGGTTCCGTACCGTTGTTTTCAACAGAACGGTGGGTAAGAAAATTTTCTGTAACTGTTTTTTGCATTTCCAGATCTCCGACATATTTTTCGTTTTGAAGGACGGTATATACGGAGTCTGCTCTCCATATATTGCCCTGTACAGTGTATTTGTGCGCTGCGTTTAATTCCGATGCAATCTTATTTGCAGCCATACCCTTTTCAAAGCTTGTGAATATATACCTGACAATATCGGCTTGTTCCTTGTTTATCACCCATTTATTGTTTTCGCCCTTGTCATAGCCAAGCATCCTGCCAAGATTTATCTGAGGCTTTCCGCTCTGAAAATTTTTGTGTAACGACCATCGTATATTTTCCGATATGGAACGGCTCTCGTCCTGAGCAAGTGCGGAGAGTATAGTCAATATAAGCTCACCTGCCGCATCAAGCGTATCAATATTTTCTTTTTCAAAATATATACCCACGGGCGGCTCCAGCTGCTTGAGCTGACGCACACAGTCCAAGGTATCTATAGTATTGCGGGCAAATCGAGATATAGATTTTGTAATAATATAATCAAATTTTCCGCCGAGCGCATCCTGTATCATACGATTGAATTCCTTACGATTTGTACGGCTTGTTCCCGATATCGCTTCGTCCGCATATATATTGGCAAATCTCCAGCCTTTTTTGTTTTTTATCATGGAAGTATAAAAGTTTTTCTGCATGGTATAAGATGTATGCTGACTCTCGTCTCCGGTAGATACACGACAATAGGCGGCAACGCGTATGGAGCGCCTGCCTTTTAGTCCGCACCTGTGTTTTTCGGGTCTGGAAGCGGGTATAATAATGACATCGGGATTTAGTGTACTTTTATTTTGTGTGTCTGTGATCATATTTTCATCCTCTCCTTTTTTATGATTAAAAATATAGCTAACAGTCAAGCTGTAGCTATTGTAGTTTCTTTGCCGTCAAACCAGCAAAAGCGATATATACCTTTTTCATATACTGTCAAAGAAAACACAAACGATTTTAAATATTCGCTGCCGAATCCGGCTATAAGCTTATTTATGCCGTCGTTGTTATATGGCAGAGTTTTTATCCATTCAATGGCTCGTTTAATGTTGTCCAGATTGCCTTCGAGTTCATCTCCGTAGTTTTTCATGCGCTCTATAAGTGCGCCGTATTTCTGCTTGTTATTCTGTGTCAGAAAATAACAGTCCCGTTCTATATTGTCTGTTTTTAAAGAGCTTTCCAATTTATATGCTATCCTGCGCAACAGTCTTTCTGCCCCGTACAAGTCTTGGAACATTTCCGAGCCTATAAAGCGTTGTTTAAATGCCTCCGTACATATATTCAGTATGGTATCCTCATTTATAGGCTGCGAATTGCAGACCTTACGGCCGTTATTGAGTGCCGATGTGGGACAGAACCAAAATGTTTTGTCTTTATATTTTCTTACGGTGTAAAATCGTCCGCAGCACGAACATACAATAAGTTTTGATAAAGGATATGTGCCGGGAGCTCCGACGGCGGAATATTTCTGAGAATTGATTTTTCTTATATTTTGCACTTTGTCAAAGAGTGAATGCTCAATAATGGCAGGATGATGATTTTTTATGAGGTACTGAGGCATTTCGCCCGAGTTTGATGCGGATTTGTGAGTTATATAGCTTTTTATGTATGATTTATTCAGAAGCACATCGCCTGTGTAGCGTTCAAGCTTTATTATATTTGATATGTTTTGCGCTGTCCAACCCCGATCGATGTCGTATTTAAGCTCGCCCTTTGACGGAGGTATGTTAAGGCGCAGGTTTTTGTGCTTTTTTGTGTATATATGTTCGGGAGGCGGGATATTTTCTTTGTTCAGCTCTCTTGCCACTTCAATATATGCCTTTCCCTCCGCTATCTCCTCAAATATCCTTCTTATTATTTTTGCTTCATCTTCAATTATTTCTATCTTACCGCCGTCAGAACATCTGTAGCCGTATATGTGCCGATTGGCGGCAATCCCGCAGGAATATCGCTGTTTTATGCTTTGGCGTATATTTTCGGATATTGAGCGGCTTTCTTCTTGGGCAAATGCCCCCAGAGCCGTAAGTATAAAATTATCCGCGGTGTTTGCGGTATCTATATTTTCTTTTTCAAACAAAATGGATATATTATTGTTTTTGAGAGTATCAAGAGCCGTTAAAAAATCATGTGTATTCCTTGCAAACCGCGATATGGATTTGCATACTATGCGATCTATTTTACCCTCTCGACAATGGCGCATTATGCGTTTAAAGCCTGTGCGTCCCTTATCTGTTGTTCCGGAAATGCCGTAGTCTGAATATATGCCGGCAGACACCCATTTACAGTTGCTTGCAAGCAGAGTATTGAAATACCGTTCCTGTGTTTCATATGAATTTTCCTGATCGGCGGTATCCGTTGATACGCGTATATATGCAGCCACCTTTATAAGAGGATTTTCCGTATTGTTTATACTACCGGCGCATCTGTCTGTGACCAAATTTATCTCTTTTGTGTTCATATTATCATCCCTTTCTTTTAAAAAATATACACTACATAATATAAACTGTTAATGTGTATAAATTATATCATACGGGATAATTCGTTTCAATAATAATAAAGCACGGTATAAGGCTTCAAACAGTATAGATTTTATTTCTTAGACTGCCTCATAGATATTTGCGCCTGCGCGATTCAAAGCCGGGACAGTATGGACTTGTGCTTATGGATGCACAGATGCCCGTTATGGATGGCTATGAACGACCACCTCGTCAAACCCATATATATAGAAAAGCTTACCGAGCTTTTGGAAAAGACGCTGTAAGCCTCGGTAAAAAAAGCAGAGTTTCTCTGCTTTTTTGTGTCTGAAATTATAGAGGTCAAATTATTGTATATTGCTCAAGCCTTCCACAATTAACCTACAATTTACATACCTGTGATTTCAGATTTTACATAACATACGCTATACTTTAGCTGTCAAATAAAATAACCTAAAGAAAGGAAGAATGAGAAATGAAAAAAATCAAAAATATTATTGCGGGAGTAACGGCATTTTCGCTGTTGGCGGGCATGACGGGCTGTGGAGGAAATATAGGCTCGGTTGATTTGACCGACAGCTCCGTTTCTTCGGGAGAGGAGCGGACAGTTTCTACCGACGGTTCCACATCCATGGAATCCGTGATAGGCTTTCTGAGTGAGGCTTACCGGCAGAAAAACGGTGTAAAGGTGACTTATAATCCCACAGGCTCCGGCGCAGGCATTCAGGCGGTGCAGGAAGGTCGCTGTGACATAGGGCTTTCAAGCCGTGAACTTAAAAGCGAAGAAGCGGAAACACTCAATGGTACGGTAATTGCACTTGACGGCATTGCGGTCATTGTAAATCCTCAGAACACCGTTGCAAATATGACAGTCGACCAAATCTCAAAGATATACACGGGAGAAATAACCAATTGGTCACAGGCAGGCGGCGACGACGCGCCTATAGTATGTATAGGCAGAGAGGCAGCATCGGGCACAAGAGACGGTTTTGAATCCGTTACGGGTACGGAGGATAAGTGTAAATACAATCAGGAGCTTACTTCCACGGGAGATGTCATACAGACTGTAGCATCCAACCCCAACGCCATAGGTTATGCCTCGCTTGCATCCGTGGGTGAAAGTGTCAAGGCGGTGAGTGTGGAGAATATTTCTCCCTCCGAGGAAACAATTTTAAGCGGTGAGTATCCCATACAAAGAGGATTTCTGCTCGTTACGCCAAAGGACAAAGCTCTCTCGGAAACTGCACAGGCGTTCTATGATTTCTGCACAAGCAGTGAAGCCGATGAGCTTATAAGAAAGGCAGGTGCGGTTCCCGTTGCAAAGTAAAGCAGTAACTGCAGTATACATAAGAAAAAAACCTGTCCGTGAAAATCCGTTTTCGGATATATTTGAGAAAATAGTGCATGCTCTGCTTGGAATATGCGGATTTATAGCCATAGCCTTTGTAATACTTATCACGGTGTTTTTGGCGGTATCGGGAGTGCCCGCTATAAAGGAAATAGGCATGACCGATTTCCTTTTCGGCATGAAATGGGCTTCTACTGCCGCAGAACCGTCTTATGGCATTTTTCCCTTTATACTCACATCGGTATTCGGCACTTCGGGAGCTATAATATTGGGCGTGCCCTTGGGTATACTATGTGCGGTGTTCATGACTAAAATAGCAGATAAACGCATCGGCGCCATAGTTAGCGGAGCGGTCAGCCTTATGGCAGGCATACCCTCCGTTGTATACGGACTTGTGGGAATGATAGTTATAGTTCCCGCTGTGCGCAGTGTGTTCGGACTTCCCGACGGAGCAAATCTATTTTCGGCTATACTTGTGCTTGCGGTAATGATATTGCCCTCTGTCATTTCCATGTCCGAAACGGCGCTGAGGGCAGTGCCCAAAGAATACGAGGAAGGCTCGCTTGCGCTCGGCGCCACGGGTACGGAAACTATTTTCAAGGTAAGCCTGCCCGCCGCAAGAAGCGGTATACTCGCGGCTGTGGTGCTTGGAGTGGGCAGAGCCGTGGGAGAGGCTATGGCGGTAATGATGGTGTCCGGCAATGTTCCCAATATGCCGGGTATTTTCAGAAGTGTCAGATTTCTGACAACTGCTGTGGCAAGTGAAATGTCCTATTCATCGGGGCTTCAAAGGCAGGCGCTTTTTTCGGTCGCACTTGTGCTGTTTGTTTTTATTATGCTTATCAATATCATACTTAATATTGTAATAAAGAAGGAAAAAGGCTCATGAACGATACTGTTTCATTTTTAAGGAAAATAAAAGGGGCTTTTTTAAGAGGGCTTGTGTGGCTTTCCGCAATATTCATATGTCTTATGCTTGCGGGAATGATATTCTTTATACTTAAAAGAGGTCTTCCTCATATTTCTGTGGGCTTTCTGACCCGAAAACCGAGCCTTCTTAATAACACGGTAGGAATACTCCCAAATCTTTTAAACACATTATATATAATCGTAATAACTCTTGTTATTGTGATGCCGTTGGGCGTGGGAGCTGCCATATATCTTCAGGAATATGCAAAGAATCAAAAAGCCGTCCACCTTATAGAGCTTGCCACGGAAACACTTTCGGGTATACCCTCTATTATATACGGACTTGTGGGTATGCTTATATTCGTACAATTCTGTTCTCTGGGCACAAGTCTCATTGCGGGCGCTCTTACGCTTGTTATTATGACGCTGCCTACTGTTATACGCACTACTCAGGAATCCCTAAAAACCGTTCCCGACAGCTACCGCGAGGGTTCTCTTGGGCTTGGTTCCGGTAAATGGCATATGATAAGGACGGTAGTTTTGCCATCCGCAACGGATGGCATTGTGACAGGCTGCATACTTGCCGTAGGCAGGATAGTTGGAGAAAGCGCCGCGCTGTTGTTTACGGCAGGCATGGCAAACGAAATGCTGAGCTTTAAGGATGCCGTCTCTCCCGGAGGCGCAGGCTCCACACTCACCGTTTCAATGTATATGTATGCCAAGGAAAGAGGCGATTTTAATACGGCATTTGCCATTGCGGCAATATTGCTTATATTAACGCTGGTTATAAATTCTGCCGCCAAATTTACGGCAGCACTTTTACAGAAAGGCAATAAAAAATGAATGCAATAGAAACAAAAAATATGGACTTATGGTACGGCGCACATCAGGCGCTTTATAACATCAATCTGGAGCTTCCCGCGCGGAAGATAACCGCGCTTATAGGTCCGTCGGGCTGTGGGAAGTCAACATTTCTGAAATCTCTGAACCGTATGAACGACCTTGTGGAGGGCTGCCGCATAAAGGGTGAAATAATGCTTGACGGTGTGGATATATACAAAAAATATGATGTCAATATGCTCAGAAAGCGTGTGGGCATGGTCTTTCAGAAGCCCAATCCCTTCCCTATGAGTATTTATGACAACATTGCTTACGGTCCCAGAATACACGGCATACGCTCGCGTAGAAAGCTTGACGATATAGTCGAGGCGTCGCTTAAGAAAGCTGCCATATGGGACGAATGCAAGGACAGGCTCAAAAAAAGCGCGTTGGGCATGAGCGGAGGACAGCAGCAGAGACTATGCATTGCGCGCGCATTGGCTGTGGAGCCGGAGGTTTTGCTTATGGACGAACCCACATCCGCACTTGACCCCATATCTACATCCAAAATTGAAGATCTGGCTGTGGAATTGAGCGAAAAATACACCATTGTCATGGTAACTCACAATATGCAGCAGGCGGCAAGGATAGCGGACAAAACGGCGTTTTTCCTGCTGGGTGAGCTTATAGAAGCGGGAGACACGGACAAAATGTTTTCAAATCCCACGGATAAACGCACGGAAGATTATATAACGGGGAGGTTTGGCTGATATGCGCGATCGTTATGACGAACAGCTGCGTCTTCTTGACAGCGAACTGAAAGAAATGGGCGCAATGTGTGAAGAAGCCATTGACTGCGCCGTCAAATATCTTACGGACGGCAAGCCAGAAAACAAAAAGAATGCGGAGGATTATGAAAAACAGATAGACCGTACCGAGCGTGATATTGAAACCTTGTGTATGCGTCTGTTGATGCGTCAGCAGCCTCTCGCGGCGGACTTCAGATTTATAACCGCAGCGCTTAAAATGATATCGGATATGGAGAGGATAGGCGATCACGCGGAGGATATTTCGGAGATAGGCAGCTATATCGGTGAAACAGACAGACATCTGCATTCACTTATAATGGCTATGTCGCGTTCCGTTATAAAGATGCTTAAAGCCAGCATTGATTCTTACATATCCAAAAACGCCGTATCGGCGCAGTCGGTCATAGCAATGGATGACATTGTTGACCGTCTTTTTATAGAGTTCAAGCAGGAGCTGATAAGCTCTATACAAAGCCAAAGCGAGGATGCCGAAGCATTGCTTGATCTGCTTATGATAGCCAAATATTTTGAGCGTATAGGCGACCATGCCGAAAATATAGCCGAATGGGTGATATATGCCGTTACTGGCGCACATAAGTCTTGAATTTTATTAGTGAAAATGCTATCATATGAACAGGTGATAAAAATGGAGACTATATACATAGTTGAGGATGACGACAATATACGAAAGCTGGTATGCTATGCTTTGAAGCGTGAGGGCTATGAGGTAGAAAGCTTTGCGCTGCCTTCACAATTTTATGGCATATACAATAAAGCTAAGCCCGATCTGGTGCTGCTCGATATCATGCTGCCCGAGGAAAGCGGCTTATCGATGCTGCAAAATATAAGAAATACCGATCCCGATACGCCCGTCATTATGCTTACGGCAAAGGACAGCGAATTTGACAAGGTTACGGGGCTTGATATGGGCGCGGATGATTACATAGCCAAGCCATTTGGCATGACAGAGCTTGTTTCGCGCATAAGGGCTGTGTTAAGGCGAAGCGGTAGGAAAACAGATAAAGCCGTGTATCGCTTTGGGGCGCTTGGCATAGATATTGCAAGGCATACGGTCACGGTTTCCGATAAGGATATCACACTTTCCTACAAGGAGTTTGCGCTTTTGGAATCTCTCATAAAGGCAGACGGTAAAGTCATTTCCCGTGAGGAGTTGTTTGAAAAGGTGTGGGGCGGTTACTACGGAGAAACCAGAACGCTTGATGTGCATATTCGTAATTTGAGAAAAAAGCTTGGCATAGCGGGCAAATACATAAGGACTGTCAAAGGCATAGGTTATAGGTTGGGTGAAAACAATGAATAAAAAGATATTCCGTTGCTCTTTGATGATCTCTCTTATAATGCTTTCATTAAGCACATTGCTTATTACGGGTATACTCTATGGATATTTTGAGGCTCAGCTGAAAAAGCAATTACAAACGGAAGCGGATTATATCGGTGTGGCTGTCCTTTCGGAGGGCATAGCTTATTTTGACAATATCGATATTGCTGAGCGTATAACGCTGGTAGCGCCCGATGGCACGGTGCTTGCGGATACGGCGGCGGATCCTTCCGAACTGGAGAATCATATTGACAGAAAAGAGATACAGCTTGCTTTAAAAAACGGCAGCGGCACAAGCGTGAGATATTCCGATACCTTCACACAGCGGACGGTATATTATGCCGTGAAGCTTGAAAATGGTAATATACTGCGTGTTTCTGCAAGACAGTACACATTGGTGACTATATTGCTTAAGCTTGTACAGCCCATTGCTGTAATAATACTCTTTGCGGTGCTCGCTTCTGCCATACTATCTGCAAGGATATCCAAAAACATTATTGATGATGAGGAGCGGGAAAAAAGGGCAAGTATGCGCAGTGAATTTACATCAAATGTTTCTCACGAATTGAAAACCCCCTTGACTTCCATTTCGGGCTTTGCGGAAATGCTTATGCAGGGTGATGCTGATAGAGAGACCGTCGTTGATTTTTCACGCTCTATATATGATGAATCACAGCGCATGATATCTCTTGTTCAGGATATACTTCGTATTTCCGAACTGGACGAAAAAATGCGGTTTGAGCGTGAAGATGTAGATTTATATGAGCTTGCGGAAGAAATCACGGAATGTTTGCGTCCCGAAGCGGACAAAATGCAGGTGCAGCTGCGCTTGATCGGGGAGCATATTCATATAGACGGTGTACGCAAGATACTTTATGAAATAATTTATAACCTTTGTGACAATGCTATCAAATACAACCGACCAAACGGACTTGCGGAGGTCGGTATATATGAGAAAGAAAATGGCATATTGCTGACCGTCCGCGATACGGGCATAGGTATTGCCAAGGAAGAACAGGAAAGAGTGTTTGAACGCTTTTACAGAGTAGACAAATCTCATTCCGGGGTTATAGGCGGCACGGGATTGGGTCTGTCCATTGTCAAGCACGGAGCAATATATCATCATGCATCCATACACATAGAAAGCAATAAGGGCGAGGGCACGACTATAACGGTATGTTTTACCAAAGCTTGATGAGAGTATCAGTAAAATGCCCTGAAAAAAGTATATAATTAACAATCGGTAAAAACGAGAGCTTCGATCTGTGAGAAGCTCTTATTTTTTTGTTATTGAACAAATGTCATACTTTGTCATTTATTTTTTTGTTAAATGCTAATTGGGAGGTGAACATTTTTGGAGTATTTTTTTAAAGTACGGCGCCAATGTCTCATCAGGCAAAGCGATGAACCGATAATAACATCCAGCAGGAATGAATTTTATTGCCGTTTTTGCTTTGATGAGAATTGGAACGGTATAGAACCTAAGACTGTAAATTTTGAAAAGGAAAATTTAAAAATAAGCGTAAGGCTTGATAATAATGCTCGCTGCCGTATACCCTGGGAAATGACGGAAACGGATGGCTACATTAAAATACAGGTGGTAGGCGGGGATCTTGTGCCTACAAACACAGCAGTAATAAAGGTGGCAGGAAAGCCCATTACGGAGGGTCTCGGACCGACCGAGGCAAGCCCCGGCATATATGGCGAGCTTGAAAAAGAGGTAGACTGCCTCAAGGAAAGAATCGAAAAAACGGAACAGATCATTGAAATAATAACGGATGAAGAGATAAACGCATTATTTACATAAAGGAGGAATAAAATTATGAGTAAATTTTTAGATATCACAGGACTTGGAACTTTTAAGAATAAGATTGACGCGCAGATAAAGGCGGAAGTAGCAAAGGCTGACCACCTTAAAAGGCAGATAGTGGAGCAGCTGCCCGATACAGGCAGCGCAGATGAGAACACCATATACATGAAGCTTAATGACGGCGAGGGCAGGGACGACAAGTATAACGAATATATGCTCATAAACGGTGAATTTGAGCTTATAGGCAACAGTGCGGTAGACTTGACGGACTATGCCACAAAGACGGAGGTAAACAGCGCCAAGGACGATGCCATTGCTCAGGCAAAGGAATATACAGACAGCAAGGCAAGTGACTATGCTACGGCGGCACAGGGTAAAAAAGCCGACAGCGCCGTTCAGAGCGTAAAGATAGGAACCAAGGAATTAAACAGTTCGGGCAATGTTGTACTTCCTAAAGCTACGACATCAGCCGACGGGCTTATGGCAAGCACGGACAAGAAAAAGCTTGACGAGTTAGTGCCTATAACGGACAGCGAGATAAATGCTTTGTTTGAATGATGAGGTGAGCATATGTCTTATTTGGATAAAACGGGGCTTTTAAAGGTCATATCTAAGCTGCTTGAAAAGATAGCCGAGCCTTTTGACAAGCTGGACAAGCAGGTAACAGAGATAGAAAAGAGAGTCCCCGAGCCTACGGAGGCGCAGTCGGCGCTTTACTTAAGGGGTGACGGCACATGGGCTGACGGCGTGCAGGGACCGAAGGGAGAGAAAGGCGACAAGGGAGACCAAGGCAAGCAAGGTATACAAGGTGCAACGGGTCCGCAGGGTCCTAAAGGCGACAAGGGAGATCCTGCGACCATAAAGCAATGCTTAGTAGGATCTACAGAGGGAGAACTAACAAAACCGTGGTATAAATTTGCGGACTATACGGTTACGGA
>CANQVZ010000052.1 GCA_947627425.1 uncultured Clostridia bacterium
TACTTCACAAGCAAAAACAAAGCCATAAACGCAAACATAAGTCTGTCTTCCGTGCCCATTGCAAATATGCCCAACCTACAGCTTTTGTCAATATCATATATACCGTCCTTGTGTATAGAACTATCCTTTATTTCTGACATACACAGCCTCCATATTTATAAGCCTTTCTACATTCAGCATTCCCCAGCCCTGTCTGTTCGGCGGCATATTAAGCGTGTCCGATGAAAGCTTGAGCATATATTTCACATCATCCGGACAAAGCTCGGGCTCCTTTTCAAGCAAAAGCGCGATTGCACCGCTTATTATAGGCGCAGACATGGATGTTCCGCTTAGCTTTCTGTATGTTCCCGCCGTACACCTGCAGGATGTTATATTGCTCCCCGGCGCAAGTATGTCGGGCTTTATTATGCAGTCCCTTGTAGGGCCTCTGCCCGAAAATATCTTGCTTTCCTTCTCGTCGTCCGATGAAGCCACCGTTATTACCTTTCTGCTTGTTCCGGGCGAGGATATGCTCCCGGGAGACGGACCGTTGTTTCCTGCTGCCGTCACCACAACTATGCCCATATCCCATAGCTTTTCCACAGCATCCACAAGAGGGTCGTTATTAACGGGCGAGGATGTGCCTATCGACATATTTACTATTCTTATATTGTATTTTTTGTAATTATTCGCTATCCACTGTATGCCCGCAATAACATCCGAAGCATTTCCCTGTCCGCTGCTGTTCAGCACCTTAAGCATTATAATATCCGACTGCGGAGCCATACCCTTGTAATATCCCCCGCCCGAGGCTATGCCCGCAACATGAGTTCCGTGGCCGTTGTCGTCGTACACGCTCTTTTTACCGTTCAGAAAATCCTTAAAGCATACTATCCTTTTGCCAAAGTCGGGTATACGGCAAATGCCCGTGTCCAAAAAGGCAATACCCACGCCTTTTCCGCCGTAGGGTATGTCATTGCAGTGAACCGTCCTTTTGGCATTGTTTATGTGGGTATATACCATAGGATTGTCGTATTTTGCTTCAATGCCTGTCTGTCTGTCGGCAACTACGCTGTCTATTATATCAAGCCTGTATTTTATTCTGCCGTCCTCTATTTTGGCTGATTTATTTAATATAACATCCATCATTCTCACCGAAGTTAAGCTATAATTTAATCTATGCATTTTATTTTTTTATGTTAATTTGTTTTTATTTCCCATTTCTATTGAAAAAAAATGCATTTTATAGTATAATTAAACTGATTATTTATGTATAAGGAGCGGTCTATGTTGTCCATATCCGAAATAAGGCAGGAACTTAATAATACAGCCCCTGACGGGCTTGAGGATTTTTGCGTAAGATACGGCTCTGACAGTCGTTCGGGTGTGCAAAAGCTTGTTTCAAGCGCCCGTAAGCTTATCGATAAGCGCCAAAAGGAGCTTGAAAGACTGGAAAGCATAACGCTCTATGAAAAAAAATACCGTTCTATGGGCTTGGAATACATATGCGGCATAGACGAGGTGGGCAGAGGACCCTATGCAGGACCCGTAGTTGCCGCCTGCGTCATACTTCCGTCGGGCTGTGTGATAGAGGGCATAAACGACAGCAAAAAGCTTTCCGAGAAAAAACGCGATGAGCTTTTTGACATAATAAAAGAAAAAGCTGTTTCAATAGGCATAGGCATTGTGGACAATCACGAAATAGACAGGATCAATATTTTGCAGGCGACCTACAAAGCCATGCGTATAGCCTTACAAAATATGCCCGTTAAGCCCCAACAGCTCCTTGTGGACGCCGTTACTGTTCCCGATGTTGCCATACCGCAGGAGGCTATCATAAAGGGCGATGCCAAGAGCATATCCATAGGCGCTGCCAGCATTATAGCTAAGGTCACGAGAGATCGAATGATGCGTGAATATGCCAAGAAATATCCTCATTATGGCTTTGAAAAAAATGTGGGCTACGGCACAAGAGAGCATGAAGATGCTATTATAAAATACGGTCTTTGCGACATACACAGAAGGAGCTTTACACACAAATTTTATGAATAACAGACAAACGGGAAAAATGGGAGAGGAAAGGGCTGTAAAATATCTCAAGCACAGGTTTTACAGCATACTTGAAACCAACTATGCCCGAAAAACGGGAGAAATAGACATAATTGCAAAAAAAGACGGCTATGTTGTCTTTGTGGAGGTAAAATACAGAAACAATACCTCAAAGGGACTGCCGAGAGAGGCTGTAACGCCCTTTAAGCAAAGGCAGATAAGAAGGACTGCGCAGATGTATATAATAGAAAATAAGCTTGACTGCGATATGCGATTTGATGTTATAGAAATACTGGGAAACCGCATAGAGCATATTAAAAATGCTTTTTAAGGAGTTAATATGAATATAGTAAAAAAGGGCGATATAGAATACTATACATTTGATATTTTAAAGGATATAAAGCATTGCTTTTCCACCCGAAAGGGAGGAGTGTCCGAGGGCATATATGAAAGCATGAATCTGGGCTGGAGAGCGGACAAGAAGGAAAATGTAGTCGAGAACTACAGGCTCATCTGCTCTGCTATAGGCTGCGACAGCAAAAACACCGTCTGGACAAGACAGGTGCATAAAGACAGAATACTGAATGTTACCGAGGCAGACAGGGGCAAGGGACTTTTCAGAGAAAGAGAAGCTGAGGGCTACGACGGCATAATGACCGACCGCAGGGATGTTGTCCTCACGGGCTTTTCTGCCGACTGTGTGTTGATATTCTATTATGACCCCATAAAAAAAGTAATAGCCATAACTCACAGCGGCTGGAGGGGAACCGTACTTTCAATAGGTGCAAAGACTGTCGACAGAATGGCATCGGACTACGGCTGCGACAGAAAAAATATACTCTGCGGTATAGCTCCAGCCATAGCAATGTGCTGTTTTCAGGTGGATAAGCCTGTTGTGGACGAATTTGAAAAGGCCTTTTCGTGGTGCGCTCCCTTCATAACGATTGACGAAGAAAACGAAGGTAAATATTATATAGATCTCCACGGCATAAACGAGGAAATACTTGTAAAAGCAGGCATATCGAGAGAAAATATAGAAAACAGCAGGATATGTACAAAGTGCCATCCCGATGTTTTCTTCACCCATAGGCTCATGGGCAATGAAAGAGGCTCAATGGCAGGATTTATAAGCCTTTAGGAGGAATATATGAAAAAGATAGCTTTATTGTTATTTCTGCTTATATTATGTTCCTGTTCCCCAAAAGCTTTATCGGATATGACCTATACGCAGAGAGACGACTACACGGCAATAGAGTGGGAGGGAAGAGTGTATGCGCCTTATTCCGCAGTCGATAATTCCTATATGGGAAAACGGATAGACATTGTAAACGGCGATGAAAATGACAGAGTATATGAGGCAAAGGGACTTCCCGTTGAGCAGTGGATAATATCTTGTTATAAATCGGGAGAAATGGACAGCCCTATGCTTATGAAGGAAGAAAATGCAAACGATATACCCGAGGGCTTTACATCCGAATATGAATGGAATAATTGATTTTGGAGATGACATATGAGCAACGTTATAATAAAGGTCGAAAAAGGCTCCATTGCCGAGGAAATGGGCATAGAGCCGGGCGATATACTCGCAGACATAGACAACAAGCCCATAAAAGATGTATTTGACTACAGATACCTTATACAAAGCGAATATATTGAAGTCGGCATAATAAAGCCCGATGGCGATGAGTGGCTCCTTGAAATAGACAAGGAGGAATACGAAGACCTCGGCATAGTGTTTGAAACGGGGCTCATGGACAAGGCTAAAAGCTGTTCAAACAAGTGTATATTCTGCTTCATAGATCAGCTCCCAAAGGGCATGAGAGAAACCCTCTACTTCAAGGACGACGATTCAAGGCTTTCGTTCTTGCAGGGTAATTATGTAACGCTCACAAATATGCGCGATGAGGATATAGACAGGATAATATTCTATCACCTCTCGCCCATAAATATTTCCGTGCACACAACGGATATGGAGCTTAGAAAATTTATGCTCAAAAATCCCGCATCGGTAAATGTTATGGAGCATATTAAAAAGCTTGCCGAAAATCATATTGAGATGAATTTTCAGATAGTGCTTTGCAAAAATATAAACGACGGCAAATATCTTGACAAAAGCATCGAAGACCTTTCGGCTTTCATACCCGCCGCAAGGAGTATGTCAATAGTGCCCTTTGGCAAATCGGCTCACAGAGAGGGTCTTATGGATATAGAGCTTTTCAATAAAGAGGACTGCGCCGATATTATCGCACAGGTCACGGCTCATCAGGACAGATTTCTTGAAAAATACGGCACCCGCTTCTGTTTTCTGAGCGATGAATTTTACATTACTGCAGATATGCCTCTGCCAGATGACGAGAGCTACGAGGACTATCCCCAGTATGAAAACGGCGTGGGTATGGTAACTCTCCATAAAAAGGAGTTTTACGAGGCTTTTGACGCTCTTTCGGGCGATAATAAAAAAAGAAATTTAAGCATTGCAACGGGAAAAATAGCTTTTGACTTTATTTATTCCCTTTCGTGTGATATAATGAAAAAATATCCCAATACCAAAATAAATGTTTACGCCATAGAAAATGATTTCTTTGGCAGAACTATAACCGTAAGCGGACTTATGACGGGCAGGGATATAATAGCCCAGCTTAAGGATAAGGAGCTCGGCTCTGCTCTCCTCATACCCGAAAACTGCTTAAGAGCTGATGAAACAGTGCTTCTTGATGATGTGGATATAAAGGATATAGAGAGGGAGCTAAGAGTTAATGTTGTTCCCGTTGGCTGTGACGGCAGAGAGTTTTTGAATGAAATATTAAAGGCGGAGGATAAAGAATATGTCTAAACCCATAGTTGCCATTGTAGGCAGACCCAATGTTGGCAAGTCTACGCTTTTCAACCGTATAGCGGGAGAAAGAATTTCAATAGTGGAAGATACGCCGGGCGTTACCCGCGACAGAATATATGCCGATGCCGAATGGCTCGATTATAATTTCACGCTTATAGACACGGGCGGTCTGGAGCCCGAAAGCGACGACGAAATGCTCAAAAATATGTATTCGCAGGCGGAGATAGCCATTTCCTCCGCCGATGTCATAGTTTTTGTTGCCGATGTGCGCTCGGGCATGGTGGATGCGGATATGCAGGTCGCAAATATATTGAGGAAATCGGGCAAACCCATTGTGCTTGCCGTCAACAAAATGGATGATCTTGCAAAGTTCGGCATGGATATATATGAATTCTATCAGCTCGGCTTGGGCGATCCCTTCGGCGTCAGTGCATCCCAGATGCTCGGCTTGGGCGATCTTCTCGACGAGGTGGTAAAGCACTTCCCGCAAGGCGACAAGGGCGAAGAGGATGAGGATGTCATAAAGGTAGCCGTCATAGGAAAGCCCAATGTGGGCAAATCCTCACTCATAAACAGGATACTTGGCGAGGAAAGAGTGATAGTCAGCGATGTCGCGGGCACTACCAGAGACGCTATAGACTCGGAATATGAATATGAGGGACAGAAATATGTATTCATAGATACCGCGGGCATAAGGCGAAAATCCAAGATAAGAGAAAATGTTGAAAAATATTCCATAATAAGGGCTGTTGCCGCCGTTGAAAGGGCGGATGTCTGCATAATGATGATAAATGCCGAGGACGGCATATCCGACCAGGACACAAAGGTAGCGGGTATAGCTCACGAGGCAGGCAAGGCTGTTATTATAGCCGTCAATAAATGGGACAAGATAGAAAAGGACAACAAGACTCTCAATAAATTCACAAAGGATATAGAGGCGGAATTCAAGTTCCTTTCGTATGCTCCCAAGATATTTATATCCGCTGCCACGGGTCAGAGAGTTACAAAGCTCTTTGAGCTTATAAAGGCTGTGAATGAAAACAATTCATTGAGAATTTCAACGGGTATGCTCAATGATGTGCTCATAGAGGCTATGGCTATGAATCAGCCTCCCGCAGAAAAGGGCAGACCCCTTAAGATATATTATATAACACAGGTGAGCGTAAAGCCCCCCACATTCGTTCTTTTTGTGAACGATACGGAGCTTCTGCATTTTTCGTATAAGCGCTATATAGAAAATCAGCTCAGAGAGGCATTCGGCTTTATGGGCACCCCCATACATTTTATTGCCAGAAACAGAAAGGAATAAGCTTTTATGTTCAGAATTATATGCTTGGTCATAGGTTATGCCTTGGGCTGTATACAGTCTGCTTATTTTGTGGGCAGAGCAGTTGGGCATATCGATATAAGGGAATACGGCAGCGGGAACGCAGGCTTTACCAACACAACAAGGGTGCTGGGCAAAAAAGCGGGCATAATAGTGTTTGTGCTGGATGTTGCAAAGGTTATAATAGCTTATATAATTTGCTCTGCCATATTTGACGGCAGCGGCAGCTTTATGAGCGGCACAAGCCTTCTTCCCGGGCTTTACGGCGGACTTGGCGCCGTGCTGGGACATAATTTCCCGTTTTATCTCGGCTTCAGAGGAGGCAAGGGCATTGCCTGCACTCTCGGACTTATGCTCCTTGCCAATTGGCAGACTGCGCTCATTACATACCTTGTGGGCTTCATAGTGTTCATTGCAAAGCGATACATATCCCTTGCTTCGCTCACAATGGCGCTTTTGTACCCCATACTTATGGTGATATTGAAAAATACATTCGGCTTTGGCGCGGAGGAAATAATACTTATGTTTGTGCTCTGCGTTCTCGCTTATATAAAGCACAGGACGAATATACAAAGACTTTTGAACGGAACGGAAAACAAATTCGGTTCCGCAAAAAAATAGAGAGGTGTTTTTATGAAAACAGTTGCATTGATAGGCTCGGGAGGCTGGGGCACAGCCCTTGCCATACAGCTTAAAAGGGCGGGTAACGATGTTATACTCTGGTCTTTTAAGAAGGAAGAAGCCGAAAATATAATAAAAGACGGTGAGAACAAGGAGTTCCTTCCGGGCATAAAGCTTGACAAGGACATTTTTGTCACCTCCGACGACGAGGAAGTAAAAAAAGCAGATATGTTTGTATTTTCAAGTCCCTCAAAGTTTGCAAGGTCAATGGCAAAGCGCTTTGCGCCCCTTGTAAAAAAGGATGCCATAGTCGTGAATGTGGCAAAGGGACTTGAAGAAGGAAGTCTTATGCGCCTTTCTCAGGTAATTAAGGAGGAAATACCCCAGTGCAGGATAGCTGTGCTTTCGGGACCCTCCCATGCCGAGGAGGTGGGCAGAAATATGGCTACTGCCATTGTCGCAGCCTCCGAGGATATAGAGGTCGCAAAAGAAGTGCAGAACACATTTATGAGCTCTATGTTCAGAGTTTATACCAATACCGACATTATAGGCGTTGAGCTTGGCGGCGCGCTTAAAAATCTTATAGCGCTTGCGGCAGGTATTGCCGACGGCTGCGGCTACGGCGACAACGCAAAGGCGGCTCTCATGACGAGAGGACTGCATGAGATATCGAGGCTGGGTGTTGCAATGGGCGCAAGGCGCGAAACTCTCTCGGGTCTTGCGGGCGTGGGCGATCTTATTGTTACCTGCACAAGCAAGCACAGCCGCAACAGACAGGCGGGCATACTTCTCGGACAGGGCAAGAGCCTTTCCGAGGCTCTTGACGAGGTGCATATGGTAGTTGAAGGCGTTATAAACGCAAAGGCGGCTTATGAGCTTTCATTGAGGCTCAATGTGAGTATGCCTATCACTCATGCCATAAACAGCGTGCTCTATGAGGGTAAAAATGTGAACGAAGCCGTTATAGAGCTTATGACAAGGGATAAGATAGAGGAGATATAAATATGTACGAAAATATAAACGGCAGATGGCAGGCTGATCTTAAGAATGGCAAGTACAAAAACCCCATACTTTTTTCGGATTACTCGGACCCCGATGTTATAAGAGTGGACGAGAATTTCTTTATGATAGCAAGCTCCTTTACATATTTCCCGGGTATACCCGTGCTCCATTCAAAGGATATGGTGAACTGGAGGCTTGTAAGCTATGCTGTTGAAAAAATGCCCCTTGACAAATTTTCGGTGCCTCAGCATGGCATGGGAGTGTGGGCGCCTTCTATAAGATATCATAACAACGAATTTTATATATATTTCGGAGACCCTGACGAGGGCGTATTTATGACAAAGACAAAAGACCCCTTCGGCAAGTGGGAGGACACCGTCTGCATAGCCAAGGCAAAGGGCTGGATAGACACCTGTCCCTTCTGGGATGACGACGGAAACGCCTATCTCATAAGGGGTGTTGCAAAGAGCAGAATAGGCTACAAAAGTAAGCTCTTTCTGCATAAGATGTCACCTGACGGCAAAAGGCTTCTGGATGACGGCGTGCTTGTGTTTGACGGCAGAATAAATCATCCTACTGTTGAAGGTCCCAAAATGTACAAACGAAACGGCTATTACTATATATTTGCTCCTGCGGGCGGTGTTCAGCAGGGCTGGCAGATGGTGGCAAGGAGCCGCGACATATACGGACCATATGAACACAGAGTTGTCATGTGGCAGGGCGACAGCCCCATAAACGGTCCTCATCAGGGCGGACTTGTGGATATGCCTAACGGTGAAAGCTGGTTCCTGCATTTTCAGGATCTGGAGGGCTATGGCAGAATAACGCATCTCCAGCCCGCAAGGTGGACGGATGACGACTGGATAGAAATGGGCATAGATACCAATAACGACAAAATAGGCGAGCCTGTTTTGGAATATAAAAAACCTGTTGATACGAGCGAGGTTCTGCTGCCAGTGGACAGCGACAGCTTCAAGAGCGATAAGTTTAGCCTTCAATGGCAGTGGCAGGCGCATCCGAGGGACGATTTTTATACATTTACCGAAAAGGGCTTGAGGCTTTATGCGCTCCCCTATGAGGGCGAAAATATTTCATATGCGCCAAATGTGCTCTGCGAGCTTATGACAAGACCCAATTTTACGGTCACAACAAAGGCGGATATGTCGCTTCACGAGGGCGAGAGCTGCGGACTTGTCATAACGGGCGGCAGCTATTACGGCATAAGAGTTGAAAATGGTAAGGTAATGCAGGTTAGCTTTGACCTTGAGAAGGATGAGGAAACCCACGAAATAATAACAGCCGAAAAAAGCTTCAAGGGCAATACCATATATATGAGACTTGCCGTGTCCTATCTCTGCAATATAGACTGCTTTGTAAGCACCGACGGCAAAACCTACGAAAGGCTCGGCAGCACTCTTACATATAAGGTGTCGCGCAAAAGCTGGGTAGGCGGTAAGATAGGAATATTCTCCGTCGGAAACAAAGAAAACAAAGGCGGTTACACCGATTTTGAATATATTGATGTGGAGTGACGGCATTGAGATATTATGACAAAATTATACTTGACAGAAGTATTAAAGATGTAAAGAGCTTTGTCAAAAGGGGCTTTTCTGTAATAGATTATTACGCCGTGTGTATTTGTGAAAAAAATTCCAATTTAATGGAAATAATAAGCATAAACAACATTTTGAAGGACTGCTATAAGACATTTGACTATGGCATAATTGGCATAGTCAAGGGCAAGTCTGCGGCGGAAGGACTTACGGCAAAGCTGGTTGAGGACTGGATGAAGGAGCATGACAGCCTTGACGGCTTCAAGGAATATTACAACGGCAAGTGCGGGTAGGTGATATGTTTGGGCGTGGTGCTTTGTATTTTAAAAATCATATTGATAGTCTTGGGCGCTGTGCTCGGTATCGCGCTTTTGCTTATTTTGTTTTTGCTTTTTAACAGCTTCAGATACGAGGCTTCGGGAAGTAAGGAAAGCGAGCTAAGCTTCAACTCGGGCTTCAAGTGGCTTTTCGGTATACTCAAGGGCTATTACAACATATCGGACGGAGTAACGGAATATGCCGTTACGCTGCCGTTCGGCATAAAGCTTGTGAGCTACAGCTCGGAATCCGACATAAGCTATGAGCTCAGCGATGAAAATATAATGAATGATGAGCCGTTTTATGATGATGAAAGCTACGGAAAAAATAAAAAACGCTCCATAGCCGACAGGCTGAGAGCAATATTTGACAGAATTAAGGACTTTGCAGCAAGCATAATGGAAAAAATAAGGCTTGTTCAAAGCTTTAATACAAAATATAACATAAAAAGTCTTATGGAGGCGACATTCAAGCTTGTAAAAAAGCTATTAAAGAGCATAGGCTTCAAAAAGCTTGAAGTTGTCGGCACAATGGGCTTTGACGATCCTGCAGGCACGGGCAAGGCAATAGGCGCCATAAGCGCCGTATCCGCCCTTCTTCCGTTTCGCATTGACATAAGGGGCAATTTTGAACGGAAGGAGCTTACGGGAAATTTCAGACTAAAGGGAAGGACAAATCTTTTCAGAATTTTGTTTCCCATAGCGTTGTATGTATTTACAAAACCTGTATGGCCACTGGCAAGGGATTATTGGAAGGGAGATTTATATGAGCTTTAATGACAATTTACAGACAATGTTCAACAAATTGGATAACTTTGTTTCCAGCAAAACAGTTGTGGGAGAGCCTATAGAGCTTAACGGCGTTACCGTTGTGCCTCTTGTGGATGTATCCTTCGGCATGGGCGCAGGCTCATCCGATGCTAAGGATAAGGGCAGCAAGTCCTCGGGCGCAGGCGGTATAGGCGCAAAGATGTCACCTACCGCGGTTATGGTCATTGCGGGCAAGAGTGTCCAGATAATAAGCATAAATGACACAAGCAGTGTCAACAAGCTTATAGACATGGTGCCGGGCATTGTGAATAAGCTTAATTTCGGCGCATCTGCGGAGGAATGATATGAGAAGCGATGTATTTATAGAACAGCTTGTAAAAAGGGAATTTACACAGCGCGAAAGGACAAAAAGGACTTATATCATAGGCATTGCTATAGCCGTTTTGGTCTTTTTGTGGCAGATATGCATGGACAGCGCCAGCGCCAGCTTTGCCGAGGGCAACGACAACATGGGCTACGCTTTCACGCTTTTGTATATCATAATAGTGGGCATAGTAATTTATATTGCCGTCAAAAAAATAAAGGAGCTCAACAGGGAGTATGAATATATATATGTCAACGGCTCTCTTGAAATTGATGTCATCAAAAACCGCTCTAAGCGAAAAAAGGTATACGAAGGCATGGTTTCGGAGTTTGAGCTTATGGCACATATAGACGACAAGGAGCATCTTGCAATGTATGACAAGCTCCCCGCCGTGGATTACAGCAGCGGCGAAATATTGGGCAATACATATGTCTTTGTCGCTTCCTACAAGGGAAAGAGAAAAAGATTTGTAATAGAACCCAAAGAGGATATTCTCATGGCTATGCGCAGGGAACTCACACCGCGCAGGCTGTATTTAAAGAAAAAAATAACGGAGGAAAAAACAAATGCATGAATTAGTGATCGTTCTTGACTTCGGCGGTCAGTACAACCAGCTCATTGCCAGACGAGTGCGTGAGTGCAATGTATACTGCGAGGTAAAGTCCTATAAGACCTCTATAGAGGAGATAAGGGCGCTTAACCCCATAGGCATAATATTTACGGGCGGACCCAACAGTGTTTATCTGGAGGACTCTCCTACCATAAGCAGCGAAATATTCGAGCTTGGCGTGCCTGTGCTCGGCATATGCTACGGCTGTCAGCTCATGGCGCACCTTACGGGCGGAAAGGTAAAGAGCGCCCAAACGAGCGAATACGGCAAGACCGTTACATATTTTGACAACAACTCCCTTCTTTTTGATAAACTCCCCGAAAAGGGCGTTACATGGATGAGCCACACCGACTATATAAGCGAGCCGGGCGAGGGCTTTAAAATAACGGCGCATACGGACAACTGTCCCGTTGCGGCTATGGAAAACAGCGAAAGAAAGCTTTACGGCATACAGCCCCATCCCGAGGTCATGCACACCGAAAACGGCACCGCTATGCTTAGGAATTTCCTTTATAATGCTTGCGGCTGCTCGGGCGACTGGAGTATGTCGAGCTATGCCAAGACAGCTATTGAACAGGTCAGGCAAAAGGTGGGCAAGGGCAAGGTGCTTCTTGCCTTGAGCGGCGGAGTTGACAGCTCCGTGCTTGCTGCTCTGCTTTCAAAGGCTGTGGGCAATCAGCTCACCTGTATATTTGTAGATCACGGACTTATGCGCAAGAACGAGGGCGACGAGGTTGAAGCAGCTTTTGCCGACTGGGATGTAAACTTTGTGAGAGTAAATGCGGGCGAAAGATTTTTAGGCAAGCTTGCGGGCGTGAGCGATCCCGAAACAAAGCGCAAGATAATAGGCGAGGAATTTATAAGAGTGTTTGAGGACGAGGCAAAGAAGATAGGCGCTGTCGATTTCCTTGCACAGGGAACTATCTATCCCGATGTTATAGAATCGGGCGCAGGCGATGCCGCAGTCATAAAGAGCCACCACAATGTAGGCGGTTTGCCCGACTATGTGGATTTCAAGGATATAGTGGAGCCTTTAAGACTTCTTTTCAAGGATGAAGTCAGAAAGCTCGGCATGGAGCTTGGACTTGCTGACTATCTCGTATGGCGTCAGCCCTTCCCGGGTCCCGGACTTGCCATAAGGATAATAGGCGACATAACAAAGGAAAAGGTTGAGATACTTCAGGACGCGGACGCAATTTTTAGAGAGGAAATAGCAAATGCGGGTCTTGACAGGGATATCAACCAGTATTTTGCCGTGCTTACATCCATGCGAAGCGTGGGCGTAATGGGTGATTTCAGAACCTATGATTACACCCTCGCCTTAAGAGGCGTAACCACCTCCGACTTTATGACAGCCGACTTTGCCAGAATACCCTATGATGTCCTCGCAAAGATAAGCAGCCGCATAGTAAACGAAGTAAAAAGCATTAACAGAATAGTGTACGACATAACCTCAAAGCCCCCGAGCACGATAGAGTGGGAGTAATACATAAAAGCCCTGAACACCGCTTAAATAGTGGAGTTTAGGGCTTGAATTTTTGCTCGTGAT
>CANQVZ010000053.1 GCA_947627425.1 uncultured Clostridia bacterium
CTATTCGCTACCATTGCACCGAAAGATTTATCGGACAGCCGTTAGGCTGGTTTTCGGCGAAGCCGAAAATGCTGATGAGCCTACGGCTCAGACAAGCGGCTCGCACGAGCAGAATAATTTATAATGTAATATAAGCCTCTGTCCTTGCCTGTAGGGGCGTGCAGCACTTTTGCTTCGCAAAAGCCGCACTTCGTGCGTCCGATAAATCTTTCGGTGCAATCTTGTAGTCGCCCGAATAATTAACAAATTGCACCCCCCTAATGTAGGGACGTGCATTGCACGCCCGCCCCCCCCTCAGTCACTTCGTGACAGCTCCCCCAAAGGGGCGCCGAGAATTTGTGGTTAACCCTTGCCTCTTGGCTCCCCCGTTGGGGGAGCTGTCAGGCGTCAGCCTGACTGAGGGGGATATGCCTGATGTCTGCTCGTGCGAGCCGCTAGTCTGCCCTGCAAGGGCAGGGAGCGAAAAGCTCGCACCAAACAGCCCCTTTACGCAACGAAGGTTAGAAAGTCCGTTAGTTAGCGGGCGTAAAGGTCGTTAGGGGTATGGGGCGAATCGAAACGCCCCATGCTTTTTTTGTTTCTTTTTTTTGCGAAAAAAAAGAAAGATAAAAAATTTTATTTACTTTTCAAAAAGTAAAAAATGAAAACATTTGCTTCTTTTTGTGCGCAAAAAGAAGGATAAAAAAAATTATTATAAAAATTATTTAATAAAAATTTTCTGCCTTTTTTATAAAAAGGCACTAAAAAAGACCGCCCTTCAGCGGTCTTTTCATCCATATATCATTAGTCTAAAACATAAACTCTGACATTTACATGTCCGTAGCCCGAGTTAAGAGCCTCCTGGTGCGAGTTGTAGCAAAGGTCGATCCTATTGCCCTTTATGGCTCCGCCCGTATCCGCAGCTATACAGTAGCCATAGCCCTCGACATAAAGTCTTGTGCCGAGAGGAATAACTCTCTTGTCAACGGCAGCTACGCCGTAGCCTGCCCTCATACCGCTTGCAGTGATACCCTTGGCATTAGGTCCGCAGCATATCTTACAGGGGCAATATGCGGTAGCATCCATGGTAAGTACCTTTGAATACTGAATAGTGTCGAACGAAGGCATATCATAGTCGAAGCTATATACCTCTTCTTCCTTTGTACCCTCCAAAATGATCTCGTCTACAGGGTCTGATATAACCTCCTCAGCAACGCTTACATCTGCGACCTCGCCGTTTACGTACTTGATCACCTCTGTAACTTTGTTGACGCCGTTAACGCCCTTCTGCGAAACCTGTGTTGTGCCCTTTGTGAGCGAGTCCGTCTTTTCTGTGAAGGTAGTATAGGGTACTTCCTTGCTTGTGACCTTGACTTCACTCTTTTCGGCTGTCTTGTCTACATCGTTAGTCTGATAATAAACAACGTTACTCTTGGCAACTGCGCTGTACTTGTTGGCAGTTCCCTCCAAAAAAGCATTGTCTGCGGCAAAAGCTGTGGTCGTAAACGCCGTAGTGAATACAGCGAGCAAAGCCGCACACTTTGCAAAGTTCTTAAACATAATATCCTCCCATCCGAGAGCTTAACAATTTTGTAACAAGTTAAATATTATTTTACAAAATTGACTGACCCCGTCTTTCCCATTAAACAAGGTCAACGCTCCTCTTCGGTTGTTTCAAGTTACTTTTCTTAACGATTTTTATAAAAAAACCGTTTTTAAAAAACTGTAAGATATTTATGCGTAACCACTCACATGAAAATATTACAATTTTTACAATAACTATTTTAACACATTCGTAATACTTATGCAACAACTTTTTTCTCCAAAAATACGACTTCTGCATTTTTTGAGGTAACAGAGCATACTTCGGCATAGGGTATTTGTTTGATTTCACTAATTTTCTCTGCTATATACTTAAGATTTTGTGAGTTATTGACAGTACCCCTTACGGGCACGGGAGATAAATATGGCGAATCTGTTTCGAGCAAAATTCGCTCCAAGGGCAAAAACTCCACCACATCTATCAATTTTTTGGCATTTTTAAAAGTGACAACGCCGCCCACGCCGATATGAAATCCCATGTCGATATAGTCGCGCGCCATCTCCACACTTCCGCTGTAGGCGTGGATAGTGCCCTTTCTTACGCCGCTTTTTTCTATTATGTCAAATGTCTCCTGCGCAGCCTCCCTTGAATGTATCACAACGGGCATATCCAGCTCGCGGGCAAGCTCCAGCTGTCTTTCAAACCAATAGCGCTGGCTTTCGCGGGGCGAAAAGTCATAGTGATAGTCAAGCCCTATCTCGCCCACGGCGACCACCTTTTCATGGGCGCAGCAACGGCGTATAAAGTCAAGGTCCTTCTCTGTCATGCTGCCCGCCTCGTGAGGGTGTACCCCTGCTGCGGCGTAAATAAAGCCGTATTTCTCGGCAAGCTCAATGCTTACTTTAGTGCTCGGCACATCGGAGCCCGCATTTATAATAAAGTCCACGCCGTTTGAGTGCATCTCTTCTATAAGAGCGTCCCTTACGCCGTCAAATTTTTCATCGTCATAGTGCGCGTGAGTGTCAAAAAACATAGTTTCCTCCTACTAAATGAGAATAAGGGCGAGCAATGACCGGTCGTATTGCTTCGTTCAGTATTTTCGGCGGAGCCGAAAACCGTCTTTCAGACGTCCGATAAATCTTTCGGTACAATATTACTGCTCGCCCATGCAACCAAGGGTCTCCCCTCTGCGTGTCAATAAACAGTTTTTTAATTATTTAGTTGCTCAATGAATGAGCAAAAGAAGCCTCCCTCAACGAGGGAGGTGGCAGGCGTAAGCCTGACGGAGGGAGTAAAAAATGTTCATAACGCATTCTCCCTCAGTCGTCCTGCGGGCGCCAGCTCCCTCCCGGAGGGAGCCATAAGTTGCAGGCAAGGGTAGTTGTTATTTCACAATATAAATTATTCTGCTCGTGCGAGCCGTCGGTCTGAACGAAGTTCAGGCGACGAATAGCTCGCACCAAACACTCCTTTACGCAACGAAGCTCAAGCAGTCAGTTAGCTTTGAGGCGTAAAGGTCGTTAGGGGTGTGGGAAATATCGAAAATTCCCCACGCTTTTTGCTTCTTTTTGTACGCAAAAAGAAGAGAAAAATAAACTTTCAGCTCACGACAGCGCCGCTGTCGATATCCGCCGTAAGCAGCCTCACATTGCCCTCCTTATCCTCGGCGGCAAGTATCATTCCCTCGCTTGTGTACTTGCCCTTGAGCATCTTTCTGGGCGCAAGATTGGTAGCCACAACGACCTTCCTGCCCACCATCTGTTCGGGCGTGTAATACTTCGATATACCCGAAAGTATAGTCCTTGTTTCATCGCCTATCTTTACGGTGGACTTAAGGAGCTTATTGGACTCGGGCACCTTCTCACAAGCCATTATCTCGCCTATCTTCATTTCCACCTTGCAGAAATCGTCAATAGTGATATATTCGGCTTCGGCTTTCTTTTCCTGCTCCTCGGCAGCCTTTATCTGCTCCTCCTTTATAGCCTCTATGCGGGGCATTACCTCCTTGGGATCAAGCCTTGCAAAGAGAATTTCGGGCTTGGGCGTAACAGCCGTGCCGTTCTTATAAAGTCCGAACCTGTCAAGCTCGTCAAACGCCCTCTTTTCGGCATTGAGCTGAGAAAGTATCTTCTGCGTGGTTTCGGGCATAAACGGCTCCAGAAGGCAGGCGCCCACGGTTATGCCCTCTATGAGGTTATAGAGCACCTCGGAGAGCCTGTCCTTTTTGCTCTCGTCCTTGCCGAGTACCCACGGCTCGGTCTCGTCCACATATTTATTGCATCTCTTGAAAAGAGTAAATATCTCCGTTATGGCGTCGGCTACCCTGAGCTTATCCATGCTGCTCTTTACCTTGTCGCGGCAGGAGGTGACCACATTTTTAAGCTCATCGTCCACGCTCTCGCAGACGCCCGTGCTCTGCGCCTTTCCGCCGAGGTACTTGTTTGTCATGGATATAGTCCTGTTGACAAGGTTTCCAAGCACATTGGCAAGGTCGGAATTGACCCTCTCTATCATAAGATCCCAGCTTATAACGCCGTCGTTTTCAAATGGCATCTCGTGGAGAACGAAATACCTCACAGCGTCCACGCCGAATATATCCACAAGGTCGTCGGCATATATCACATTGCCCTTTGACTTGCTCATCTTGCCGTCATCCATAAGCAGCCACGGATGACCGAACACCTGCTTGGGAAGCGGAAGATCGAGCGCCATAAGTATGATAGGCCAGTAAATGGTGTGGAAACGCACAATATCCTTTCCTATTAAATGCAGGTCGGCAGGCCACATTGTATTGAAGCGTTCCGTGCTATTTCCGTCGCAGTCGTAGCCTATGCCCGTGATATAGTTTGAAAGGGCGTCGAGCCACACATATACCACGTGCTTGTCGTCAAAATCAACGGGTATGCCCCACTTGAAGGACGTTCTCGAAACGCAGAGGTCCTGGAGACCGGGAATGAGAAAGTTATTCATCATCTCGTTTTTCCTTGAAACGGGCTGTATGAACTCGGGGTGCGTGTTTATGTGCTCTATTAGCCTGTCGGCATACTTGCTGAGCTTAAGGAAATAAGCCTCCTCCTTGGCGGGATGCACCTCTCTGCCGCAGTCGGGGCATTTGCCGTCCACAAGCTGGCTCTCCGTCCAGAAGCTCTCGCAGGGCGTACAGTACAAGCCCTCGTAAACGCTCTTGTAAATATCGCCCTTTTCATAGAGCTTTTTAAATATCTTCTGTATCTGCTTTTCGTGGTAGTCGTCGGTGGTCCTTATGAACTTGTCGTAGGATGTGTTCATGAGGTCCCAGAGCCTCTTTATCTCGCCTGCCACGTTGTCCACAAACTGCTTGGGCGTAATGCCTGCCTCCTTGGCTTTCTCCTCTATCTTCTGACCGTGCTCGTCCGTGCCCGTCTGGAAGAACACATCGTATCCCTCCATCCTCTTGTAGCGCGCTATGCTGTCCGCAAGCACTATCTCATAGCTGTTGCCTATGTGGGGCTTTCCCGATGTGTAGGCAATGGCCGTTGTGATGTAGTATTTTCCTTTATCCATAATATCCTCCTTAATATAGGCATATAAAATATGCCGAAAATAAAAAACGCCATCCTCTGCAAAGGACGACTTGTCGTGTTACCACCTTATTTCATCTGCGCCTCACGGCACAGACCTCAGCGGGTACTATCATACCCCGACGCTGTAAAGGGCGTCTCCCATCGCAGCCTATGCATATATGCAGTCGGTGCGCAGCTCCAAGACCATATTCGGCAAAGTCCACGATACGCCCTCTCACCACCGGGCGCTCTCTGTAAACAGGCGCTTGACCTACTCTTCTTTTCACAGCCTTTTTATTTATTGATGGTAATATCATAACACAGTCGATAGGCTTTGTCAACAAAATTTTTAAACATATTTCCATTTCTATTTTGCAAAATATACACTGTTTTTATATAAAAACAACAGACAGAGACATATATTAAATCACATATATGTCTCCGCCTGTTTGTTTTATTGCAGTACAAATCATTTTTTGACAAATATTCTTGATTATTAATTAAATACTCAATTTATACTTATATTTCAATATCAATACTTTGTTGATAAAAACTATTCTATATGAGTTGTAATACAGCTGAACTCAACATAATTTGCTCCTATCATCTCATCGCTCCATATACCACAACAATCTGCCTGTTATACAACATCTACCGACTTACATTTTATAATGATTTGGAAATAACCATCGGTAAGATCATTCATGACAGAAAAATTTATTGAATCATCTTCGACAGTTGTCTGTATAATGCTGATTTGTTCCCAATTAACCTGTTCAGGACAATAAAATTGCTGTACATCTTTAAAAATAACAGTAATAATACCCGTTTCCGGTATATCGTCAATATACCACTCTTGCATCCAGTAAGCAAAGTCAATACGCATTTCAACACTTTTTGACTCAATATCATAAGTTACAGAATCAAAAAGACTATCATGTAAATAATATTTTCCGGTAAATTCTTGTAATGTCATATATTTATTCTCCTTTCGGTAAAATGTGCGAAGATTTACTGTTTTTTGACACAGGATTACCTTGTCGATCCAGATACATATCTCTTGTACTTGTTGCATTAGGATTAAGTATATGAAAGTGATTTTTGCTTCTAAAACCATTTGCTCCTATCATCGGTGTATCATATCTTATCTTCAAACCAGTAGAAGGTTCACGGTAAGTGTACGAACCTATAATCGCTTGAGCAGGATGCGAAATATCTTCCCAACCTCTTGAAATCAATCCTAAACCATTTTCGGGTAGATCAGCAGCAATAGCAATAATATGACCTTTTGTGCCACTATAATGGTAGCTTAGAGATTTACTCATTAGTTTTCCTCCTTTCAAACGCTTTCGCCGTTTTTGAAGGAAAGTTAATTATACTAATGCCCTGTTCTTTTAATTTTTCAAAGCAATGATAATTAGCAGAACCATATACAATAATTAATTTAGGTGACAGCCTTTTTATCATTTCATCAAGACCATCCTCAAATCGTTTGCGATTGAGTAATTTTCTTGGACTTCCACCTACAGTACCGATGGCAACAACACTGTTTTGAGGAATTCCGGCAAAACAATAATCGTATGTTTCAGGCGTTCCCCAACGAACATTATTTATAACCTCTCCACCTTGCCTACCATAGCAATAGCCAAAGGCTCTCATACGATAAGTATTATAAATTTTCAGCGGTTCCGGAAAATCCTGATATGTAGAGAAATCCGGAGTAATAATCCCTGCAAAATGCTGAAGTATTCTGAAAGCAGTTTTATAACCAAACCAAATCCCGCAAGTACTGTCAAACTTGTAATCATCTGTATAAAAACATACAAATGCCGAATTCTTAAATTCTTTGTTTTTATGTTCAAGCTCCTTTTTATAAATACTACGAGCCTCATCGTACGTAATAATATTTTCAGGAATACTCTTTGCCGTAGTCGGACAATATGGAATATCATGTTCTGTAAATGTTGCACCCTTTACCATAAAGGCATTCCAAATATCTCGACACCCTTTTCTTACTGTAGATGAATCATAATTTTTTTCTGTATTCAAAAAAAATCACCTCTCAAATATAAATTTTAAGCAATGTAAAATTTTATATTTCCGAGGTATTTTGTAGAATTGCTTAGGTCCAAACAGAAATATTCGGAAACACAAAATTTAAATCAAAAACAAACATAGTTATACATAATATAATCCAAAAAAATTTGATTTTTTTTAATTGAATTATTGACTAATGTTCCGAATATTGCTATAATAGAATTGCTTAGGTTCGGATAGAAATATTCGGAACGATTTGCTGCAAGTTCTATTTATGTAGTACTTGCAGCTTTTTAAATTTAAAATTGCAGACTCTCAAAGGCAACCCCTCCTTTACAAAAATTTTATTTATTATTCAGCCCATTTGTACATAACATTGTGTTCGGTAAAATCCGTCCACAGAAGATATTCCTCTTTTCTCAATCTGCCAAGTACAATAACAGGCGGAACATTGGCTCTTTTTGCACACTCTTCAATGCATTCCCAACAATCATATAAACCGGATTTAACAAAATTGTTAAACAATTCAATAGGAATCAAAGTATCTGCAGCAAATTTATCAGCTTTTTCTTCCATTTCATTTGAAACACTGTCAAAGTCTACAAAACGAGCATTTAAGTCCCCATTCAAAATATGACCTATCTCATGAAAAAGTGTAAACCAAAACCTATCTGCAGCGCCCCCTCTAATAGTCAAACACAACAAAACCCTGTTGTCATCTGTCTGCTTTATAAAGCCTTGTACCGGAGCACCTTTAAAATGATGGACTACACAAAAGATAATACCGCATTTGGCAAATAATAACCTTAATTGTTCTAAAATATAGTTAATTTTATTACTATCCATAGAGATAAGATCTTTTATTATAGGAATACTTTCAATCAGTTTTTCCTTGTTAAACTTTAAAGGTATTGTATTTTCTCTTACCTTATTTGCTTGCAATTCACATACTGTCTGCCATGCAAATAAGACATATGGATTAACTTTTGAGTTTTTTCTGATTTGCGCTCTATATGCAGCATTATAACTGATTTTGGGTATATCTGTAAGGTTACTTATACCAAGTTTTTCTCGAAGTTGAATTATCTTTTTAGGTTCATCACTTACTGCTTGAATAAGTTTGCGATTTACAAGATACTCATATACATCCTTAAGTTCCTTTAAAATTTCTGTTTCTTGGGATGTAATTTTGTTTTCTTCTTCAAAACGCAGTATTTCCATATCATATTCTGCCTGTAATTTAAGCCAGTATGTTGGTTCTTTATCAATAGCATAACTCAATTTTTTTGCAAATGCAGTTGAAATAGGCTTAAAACCATTTATAACTGTGCTAATATGTTTTTCAGTTGCACCGGTACGAATTGCTAATTCCTTTTGAGACATTCCGGCTTTAGTGATTTCTTCAAGGAGGTAATGACCGGGATGTTTTACATTAATATTATTTTTATCCATATTTACACTCCTTTCAAAAAAATGTTAACCAATTGGGTAATAAGTTCTAAAATAATTCCATTCCTATTATGATATAATTATATCATTTCAATTTTGTCATGTCAAGGAAAGTTTTAAAAAAATATTTTTTTACATTGATTGATTTTGTAACTATGTATATACGAAAATAATTAGAAAATAATTAATAACACATAAAACAATCTCCCCATAAATAATTAGACTTGTCGTCCGATATGTGGTATAATACAAATTGTTGCCGTATAACGGCTTAAAAAATACGATTACACAAGGAGCAAAACCATGTACAGACTTATAGCTACGGACTGCGACGGCACCATACTTGACAGCGAGGGCTTTTTGCCCGACGAAATAATAAGCGTATTCAGGCGCCTTGACTCCATGGGCGTACATATTCTGCCCGTAACGGGGCGAAACGACATAATAGCGCGGGACTATCTGGACGAGCTTGACATAGGCTGTCCCATAATAGGCTGCAACGGCGCAACGCTTGTAAACTTCGACACGGGCGAAAGATTTTTCACAAAGGCTATAGACAAGGCCTCCGTGCTCAGATTCATGGACATATGCAAAAGGCTTAATACGCCCTGCAAGATATTCACCACCGACAGACAGTATACAAACAGCAGAGAGCTTTACGAGGGCGGAATAAACCTCATCACCGTGGGGTATAAAAAGAAAATGACATATCATATAGAAACTATACTGGTAGAGGACATATACACCGTGGCGGACATGGACAACATAATAAAATGCGTGGTGGTAAATAACGATGTGGACTTCGTGCTGAGGGTAAGGGACATTATAAATGAGGAAATACCCTCTCTAAAGGCGGTGCAGTCCAACTGGAACTGTATAGACATAAACAGGCGGGATGTGTCAAAGGGCGCAGCCATGCTGGAATATGCCGATATGCTGGGCATAAAAAGGGATGAGATAATAGCCTTCGGCGACAGCGAAAACGACATATCGATGCTTGAAGCCGCGGGACTGGGCATAGCCGTGGGCAATGCTCACGACATAGTGAAAAAAAGCGCCGATAGAGTGATAGGCACCAACGACGAAAAGGGCGTGGCAGTGTTTTTGAGGGAAGTGTTTGGATTGTAAAAAAACTCCCCCTTCGGGGAGTTTTTTCCTACACACACATCTTTATTTCTCCACTATACCGAGCTCCTTAAGTCTATCGAAAACTATTTTGCCCACGGCATTATAGCCGTATTTATTGAGGTAGTTTTCGGTCTTGAGACAGGCGGGCACGATACCCTGAGCCATTTCCGCCTTATCGCTGTCGGTATATTCCGCGCCCTCCGCGTTCTGAGAGCAGAGGAGCTTTCTTATATTGACATAGTGCGCGCCATACTGCGCCGTGAGCTGCGCGTCAAGAGCGGAGTTCTGCGCCTCTGAGCCTCCTATTCTGCCCAGTATGACATACTTCCCGTCATTGCCGAAGCGCTCAAAAAATCTCGCAAGCTGCTCGGCAAGCTCATTGTCGTTGGCATAGCCGCCGCCGTCGCCTATCTGAATTATGTTGATATAGTTATCATAATCCTTTGAGCCGGAGGTCTCTATGACTGTGCCTGCGCTTATGTCTATATCATTCTGTTTTCCGTCCTCGCGGTTGAGATAATAAGCCTTTGGCTTTGTGGGATCGGAGCTGTCCGTTTCGCCGTAAATGGTACACTTTATGCCGTTTACAACGCAGGGATTAAAGCCCGGATTGACCTCCTGCATACAGGGGTTAACGCTCTGACCGCCCTCCGAGGTTATTTTAAGATCTATAAGGTCCTCGCTCGTGCCGTTCACGGTGAAGTCCTCCGCCACAACAAAGGGCACTGCGCCCATCCTGCCGAGCACCGTAAGGCTGTTTTCGCCGAAAACGCCCATGTTCGACACCTTATAGGGATATTCCTCCCCCTCAAGAAGGTCCTCAAGCACTGCGGGATAATTGATGCCGCCGCCGTATGTGCCATAGGTAAAGCCGTCGCCCCAACAGGCGATGCCGGGAGTTTTTTCAAGTATAGCCTCGCGTCTTGCCTTGCTTTCGGCATTTTTGGCTTTTTCCTGCGCCACATTGTCGTTATACTCCACTATCCTCTTCTCAAAATCGTCCGTGAGCCAGAACTTCTGATTGTCGAAGAACTTGAACATACCGGCGCAAAGCAACAAAAGCACGATTATTATAACAATGCATATGATATTTTTTCTGCCGTTATTGTCCATCTTTTTCACCGCTCTTCTTTTCAGTGCGTGAATAGTTGTCGCCGTAGCCGTAGCTGTAGCCGTATTTATAGCCATACTTGTAGCCATACTTATAGCCATACTTGCCATAGCGGCCGTAACGACCGTACTTTCCGCCCGATGCCGAAACACTGTTCACAACAAGACCCAAAATGTTCACATCGAACATCTCGGCGCTCGATATGGCTTTTTCCACCTGATCATAGACCGTTATATCCTGCCTTGTGACAAGTATAAGACCTGCCGTCTGCTGTGTGAATACAAGAGCGTCCGAAACCACGTTTATGGGCGATGTATCTATAACAACATAGTCGTACTTATCCTTGACATCGTTTATAAACTTCACCATATTTTCGGAAGAAAGCATCTGCGAGGGGTTGGGCGGTATGGGACCTGCCGTAAGCACATCCATATTTCCGCTTACTCTCTTGTGTACTGCTCTGTCAAATGTAGTCTTGTTTGCAAGCAGAGTTGAAAGACCGTCCTTGTTGCTGAGGTCGAACATCTTGTGCTGAACGGGCTTTCTTAAGTCGGCGTCCACAAGGAGCACCTTGGCTTCCGTTTCGCCTATTGTGATACAGAAGTTAGCAGTAGTGGTAGACTTTCCCTCACCCGGTGAGGGGCTGGAAACAACGAATACATTTGACTTCTCGGTGGAGAGGGCAAACATCATGTTGTTACGCATAGTGTTGTAAGCCTCGCGCACGGCAAAGGGTATATCCTTGCCTATGTCAAGCATAGTCTGTCTTACCTTGCTTTCCGTCATGGGCTTCTGGAGCTTAAGCTTCACAAGCACCTTGTTGGGCTTTTTCTTCTGCTGTCCCGCAAATTCATAGAAGGGGATCTCGCCTATAAGAGGCTTATTGAACTTTTCAACGGCATCGTCGCCCGACTTGATGGTGTTGTCAAAAAGGAATTTAACTATATAGAAGCCGGCGGCAAGCAAAAAGCCTATCAAAAAGCCTATGAGGGCATTTTTTCTTGCGCTGGGAGCCGAGGGATTTGTGGGCACCTTTGCCGTACCAACCGCCTCAACTGCGCCCGCGCCAACCACTCTTATGAGCACCTCGGGAGCTATCTCGGCGATATAGTTGCACATATCGGCTGCTATAACGGGATCTCCGCAGGTAGCATTCGCCCTTATAAGCTCGGTCTCGTTCACCGTGCTGTAGGCTATCTTGTTGGAAATGCTCCTTGTGGCTATCTTTTTCACACCGCCTATTTCCTCAAAGCTGAAATAAAGCTCAAGCTCCTCGGGAGAATAGTTTTCCATGAGCTTTGTGCCTATATCGTCAGCCACAACATCCTCCTGGAGTATGGCTATGCAGGTCTCGGCAAGCTGCTGAGCGGCGTTAAGCTCAGACTGATTTACGGTGTCTATGGCAGCCTTGTTTGTGGTGTTCTTGACATACAGGGACACGGATGAAGTGAACTGATAGGGTATGAAAAGCTTTGTAAAGCCGAATGCAAGCGCAAAGCCTATGACAGCCACACAGAGTATCACCCATATTTTTGCAATTATGACATCAAATATTTCCTTCAAGTCTAAGGTCTCTTCCGTTAAAATTTTTTCTTCCATGATAATTTCTCCATTATATTATTTTCTTTTTTTTGTTTGTTTCGCATTCTCCCTCAGTCAACTCTGCGAGTTGACAGCTCCCTCCCGGAGGGAGCCTATATAGTAGCGTTTCTGTAAGCCTCCCTCTACTCAGCACTTTTGCTCCGCAAAAGCAAGGCTACGCCTTGGCGAATAAGTCTTTTCGCTGCAATGAGGGAGGGGGACCTTTGCGCCGAAAGAAG
>CANQVZ010000054.1 GCA_947627425.1 uncultured Clostridia bacterium
AGCCAATGCTGTCGTAATAGACAGATTGCTTGACCACAATGACGGCAGCGTGGATATGCTTGTCATATGCAATCCCAACAATCCCACGGGAACATATATAACCTGCAGGGAAATACGCGAGCTGCTTGAACACTGTTTGGAATACGGTATCAGGCTTATGATAGACGAGACCTATGTGGAGTTTGCCTCGTCCGATAAACAGGTGTCCGCAATGCCTCTTGTTGAGGAATACAAAAATCTGTTCATAGTGCGGGGCACCTCAAAGTTCTTTGCCTGTCCGGGCTTGAGGCTTGGCTACGGTGCCTGCTCCGACAAGGAAATAATAGAGTATATATCAACTCACCGCGATTCGTGGTCGGTCAATATATTTGCCGAGCTGAGCGGCAGAGTGATGTTCAGGGATAAAAAATTCATTGAAAAAACGAGAAACCTCATAACAAGCGAAAGAGATAGGATATTCGCCGAGCTTTACGGCTGCGGGGATATACACATATACGATTCGCAGGCGAATTTCTTTCTTGTGCGCATAAAGAGTGACAAAATAACATCATCGCAGATATTTGAAAGGCTCTTGCGCAAAAACATACTCATACGCGACTGCGCGGATTTTCCGTATCTCAACGACCGCTATATAAGGTTTTGCATACTTGATAAAAAAAGCAATTCACTGCTCATAAAAGAGCTTAAAAATATTTTAAATTAATCAATATCACAGGGGAGGTATTTATTATGACAAACACTGAAAATTATGATGTGGAGCCTTTCACGATGCAGGAGGCGCTTGCGGAGGCAAAGAGATGCTTAAACTGCAAAACGCCGCTTTGTAAGACGGGCTGTCCCATAGAGAACAATATTCCCGAATTTATACATCAGCTTTCAAGGGGCAACTTCGGCGAAGCAAGAAGTCTGCTTGCCGAAAAGACAAATCTTCCCGCCGTATGCGGAAGAGTGTGTCCTCACGAAAAGCAGTGTCAGGGACATTGTGTGCTCAACAAGGCGCATAAGCCCATAAGGATAGGTAAGCTGGAGCAGTTCGTGGCTGACTTTGATGCGGATATGGGACTTATAAGAGAAAAGATACCGCCCAAGACAAGGGGAAATGTTGCCGTAATAGGTTCGGGTCCTGCGGGACTTACCGTTGCGGGCGATCTTTCTATGATGGGCTTTAATGTCACGGTGTATGAGAGCGAGAACGAGCCGGGCGGCGTGCTCCTCTACGGCATACCGGAGTTCAGACTGCCAAAGGATGTTGTAAGGCGTGAAACAAAGCGTATTGCCGAGCTGGGCGTGCAGTTTATAAATAACACCGTCATAGGCAAGGACATAACCATAGATCAGCTTTTTGCAAAGGGCTTCGATGCCATATTCATTGGCACGGGTACAGCTATCGCAAGAGAGCTTGACATACCCGGCAAGGAGTTGAGAGGCGTTGTAAAGTCGCACTATTTCTTAAGAATGGTAACTCTTTTCAACAGCAACAGCATAGAGCGTAAGGAAGTGCCCGTAAAGGACGGCGACACCGTGCTTGTCATAGGCGCGGGCAACGTTGCTATGGATGCCTCCAGAACAGCCCTCAGAATGGGCGCCAAGAAGGTCACCGTGGTATATAGGAGCACTCTTGACACCATCACTGCCGAAAAGCTCGAATACGACAGCGCTGTTGCAGACGGCGTAAAGTTCATGTGGAATTCTACTCCCGTCAAGTATATAGGCGATGAGAACGGCAGACTTAAGGGCTTGCTCATAGATCAGGACAGCAACGAGATAGTCATACCCTGTGACAAGGTGCTTGTTGCCATAGGCGCAAAGCCTGCCAAGAGAATAATATCCACTACAAAGGGCATAGAGGTAAACGACAACGGCTACCTCATCACAAAGGAAAAGCCCTACGGCATGACTACATTAAACGGCGTATTTGCAGGCGGAGATGTTGTACATCAGCCCGCTACGGTAGTGCTTGCCATGAAGGAGGCAAAGAAGGTAGTCGAGGGCATAGCAAGCTATGTGGACGCCATAAAGCTTCTGGGATTGTAATTTAATATATTGGTATTTTATCTTTATTAAAAGGGAAGCTTTTACGCTTCCCTTTTAGATTGTAGAAAAAATTATAAATTGCTTTATTCCCCCCTCAGTCAACTCTGCGAGTTGCCAGCTCCCCCACAGGGGCGCCGAGAGGCAGCGGTTAGCCCCAAATTCTTGGCTCCCCCTCTGGGGGAGCTGGCAGGCGTTAGCCTGACTGAAGGGGGTATGCTTTTTGTGTAAAAAAATTCATACAATAAGATATTTTATCGACACGCAAAGGGAAGTCTTTGGACTTCCCTTTTGTTTTGCTGTCATAAATGCGCCTTCTTATAAATATACTAGAATATATTAAAGGAGGTTTTGCGATGAATTACATAACCGAACATATAAGTGCGGACAGTATCATAGGCAGCGAGAGCGTTCATCTTATTCAGGAGGGCGAAGTGCTCCTTCCCGACAGCAAGCCCGATATAGACATAGTTTTGAGATGCGAGGCATCCATTGTGCCGGAGGAGAGCAGAGCGGAGGAAAACCGCCTCAGCTACAGGGGCAGACTCATAATAAATGTGCTGTACTGCGGAAAGGACAAGAGTGTGCACAGCGCAGGCGCAGAAGTGCCTATAAATGACTTTATAGCCATAGAGGGGGCGCAGAGCGGTATGCTCCCGCACATAAGCATGGCAATATCCAATGTGGAGTGTAAAAAAGCCAATGAAAGAAAGGCAAGCTATAAGATAATGTGCGACATAAAGGGCAGCGTGACCGATACTGCCGAGGTAGAGGTCGTTACGGATATATACGACATACCTAAGGAACAGCAGCTGTCAAAGACTGTAAACACCACCAGAACGCTTTGCCTTAAGAGAGAGAGCTTTACAATAACGGAGGAAACGACATTGCCTGCTACAAAGCTGCCCGTATCGGAGGTGCTGAGCGTGAGCTGCAATATAACCGATCCCGAATTCAAGCCCGTAGACGACGGTGTGGAGGCAAGGGGCGATATTTCGGTCGTTATGCTCTACACAAGCACGGAGGGCGGCTTTCCGGAGGTGTATGAATTCGACATACCCTTTGATGTTTCGCTTGAAGCCGATGCCACCGATACCGACAGCATTGCGGAGGTGGAGCTTTATGTGAGGGATTGCTACTATGACATTGCCGAAAACGATGAGGGCGAGCCAAAGACGATAAATATGGATATAAATATAGGCGCCGATATACATACGCTTTGCAGTGAGAGCCACGAAATACTTTCAGACGCCTATATGCTGAATAATGACATAGAATTTGACGAAACAAAGCTCTGCTATTCTTATGTTGTGTGCAAGAACAGAGGACAATGTCCCGTTAAGGAGGCGGTCTCTCTTGCCGACGATTGCCCCGATATGCTCCAGATATTCAGGGCTTCGGGCACGGTCTACACGGACGACATAAGCATATATGAAAACAGAGTGGTGCTGGAGGGCGCCGTAAATGTGGACATAATGTATATAACGGGCAACGACGATATGCCCGTCTACAGCTATTCGGACACCGTGCCCTTCACACAGACGATAGATGCCAGAGGAGCGCGGGAGGGCATGGAGGCTGAAGTATATGCGGGCATAGCGCATATAGGCTTCAATATGCTTTCCGACAGAGAGCTTGAAGTGCGCTGCGCTCTCAACACCGTTACCACCGTTAGGGATAAAAGATGTATAAGCATGATCACGGGAGCGGAGCTTAAGCCTGTTTCAAAGGATATAATAGACGCCATACCGGGAATAACTCTGTATGTTGTCAAGAAGGGCGATACCCTTTGGAAGCTTGCGGGACGCTTCAATACCACCGTGGGAGAGATCGCCCGCATAAATGATATAGAAAATCCCGACCTTATATACCCCAATCAAAAGCTTGTGATAGTAAAGAATGTATAGACAAAAAAAGAACGGCACAGCCGTTCTTTTGTATTTTACTCAAGCTCCGATGTACAGTGGGGACATCTCTTTGCGTCGATATGTATCTCGCTCTTGCAGAAAGGACATTCCTTTGTTGTGGGGGCTTCGGGCTCCTCCGTCTTGTTGCGATGAGCAAGAGTGTTTGCTTCGTTTATTGCCTTTACTATCATAAACAGCACGAGCGCCGTTATAAGGAAGTCGATTATAACGCTTATGAGATTTCCTATCGGGAATGGACCTACCACAATACTTCCGAAAAGAGCGTCTGCGCTTTCCTGTCCCGTAATAGCCATAATTACAAGTGAAATAAGAGGTGTGATTATACCCTCAACAAGAGCGGTTATTATCTTGCTGAAAGCGCCGCCTATAACAACACCTATCGCCATATCGAACATATTGCCTTTTAAGGCGAAGTCCTTGAATTCCGCTAAAAATTTTTTCATAAAAATTTCCTCCTTTTTTTATTTATTTACATTTTATCACATTTTTAACAAAATGTAAATACTTTTGGCACAATATGTAAAACCATAATCTGAATAAATTTGTACCTTAGGGCAAACATAAAATTAAGGAGGGATATTATGGCTGTCACTAAGGTGGAAATTTGCGGAGTAAATACCGGAAAGCTCCCCGTGCTCTCAAATGAGGAAAAGGCGGAGCTTTTTGTTAAAATAAAGCAGGGCGACAAGGATGCGCTCTCAAAGTATATATACGGCAATTTAAGGCTTGTTTTAAGCGTGGTACAGCGATTTAATAACAGAGGAGAAAGCGTGGACGATATATTTCAGGTGGGCTGTATAGGGCTTATAAAGGCTATAAGAAATTTTGACCTCGACAGGGGAGTGAAGTTCTCAACATATGCCGTGCCTATGATAATAGGCGAGATAAGGCGTTATTTAAGGGATTATAATCCCATAAGGGTGAGCCGTTCGGCAAGGGACACGGCGTATAAGGCGCTTCAGGCAAAGGAAAAGCTCACCAATGAAAACAACAAGGAGCCGACCATAGAGGAGATAGCCAAGGAAATAGCCATGACAAAGGAGGAGGTAGTGTTTGCGCTCGAGGCGATACAAGACCCTATTTCACTTTTTGAACCTATTTATCACGATGGTACGGATGCCCTCTATGTCATGGATCAGGTGAGCGATGAAAAAAACACCGATGCCAGCTGGCTTGAGAACATATCCCTTAAGGAGGCGCTCAAAAAGCTGAATGAAAGAGAAAGATATATTATAGATCTTAGATTTTTCAAGGGCAAAACGCAGATGGAGGTCTCCGAGGAAATAGGCATAAGTCAGGCGCAGGTGAGCAGGCTTGAAAAAAGTGCGCTCAAAAATATGCGCAAATATATGTGATTTGGGGCGTGAGGAAGAATGTATACATCAAAGCTTAACAGGGGAGCGGATATGCACATATTTTCAACGGATAAGTTCAAAAGCGTGACCATGTGCATACTTTTAAGACTGCCCCTCAAAAGGGAAACGGCAACGGCAAACGCTCTGCTCGCTTCAGCTCTCATGCAGGGCTGCGGGGGCTATAGGACGCGCAGACAAATAGAGCGCAGGCTTGAGGATATACACAGCGTTATGTCCTCCGATATACTCAAAAAGGGCGAGGAGCATATAATACAGCTTTTTGTCCGCACCCTGCCCGAATATTTTGACGAGGCGGCGCAGCTTGCGGGCAATATACTTCTTCGTCCTCTTTTCAACAATGAGGAGGCTTGCAAAAGAGAGCTTGAAGCGTCGATCAATTCTCTTGTGAATGACAAAAGGCGCTATGCCTTTGAAAAATGCATTGAAAATATGTGCGAAAACGAAGCCTACGGCATAAGCGGAGACGGCTATATACGGGATATAAATTCGGTCTCTCTGAATATGCACTATAACTATGTAATGCAAAATGCCAAAACGGATATCATAGTTGTGGGCAATATAGATAGGGATAGGGCGGAGGAGAGCATAAGGCGAGGTATACCCCTTGACGCCACGGACGCCTCGCTTGAACCGTGCAACTATCTTTATTATCCCCCGTCTATAAAGGAGATCACGGAGGAAATGGATATAACGCAGGGCAAGCTCTGTGTGGGATTCAGGCTCAATATAGATCCGTCAGGCGACGATTGGTACAAGGCGATAGTCGCAAACGAGCTTTTCGGCGGAGGCGCAAGCTCCGCGCTCTTTAATAAGGTAAGAGAAAAGGACAGCCTTTGTTATTACATCACTTCTAAGCTTCTGAGGCTCAAGTCAATTATGATAACGGAGGCGGGAATAGACAGCGAGAACAGAGACAAGGTGCTGGATATAATCACATCCGCCATGCAGGAGCTGTCTGCCGAGGATATGGAAAATGCCAAGAAAAACATAACGGACAGCCTTAAAATAGCTCAGGACAGACCCGAAAGCATAATGGACAGCTTTCTTGGCTCTCTTATAGCGGGCAGGATGATGAGCCTTGATGAGACCATAAAAAAAATAAACGATGTCAGGGACATAGACGGAGTGTTTGACGACTGCCATATAGACACTGTGTTTATGCTTTCGGGAGGAGGAACGGTACCCAATGACGGACATAATAAGTAAACGCCTTGAAAACGGCGCCATGTGCTATGTTCTGCCCAAGAAGGGTTATAATGAAAAGGAGGTTATGATAGCCTTCAATTACGGCTCTGCGGACACGGAGTTTTCCGACAAAAACGGCAGAGTAAAGCAGACGTGCGGTATAGCGCATTTTTTGGAGCACAAGATGTTTGATGAAAAGGATGGCAATGTATTCGACAGCTTTTCAAAGCTGGGTCTGAGCGCCAACGCCTATACAGACTTCAACACCACGGCTTATTATTTTTCGGGCTGTGAAAATTTGGAAAAGGGCATGGATATACTTATGCGTATGGTAGGCTCTCTTTATCTCACGGCGGAGAACATAGAGAAGGAAAAGGGCATCATTACCCAGGAAATAAATATGTATGAGGACGATCCCTATTGGCAGATCTATTTCAACACGCTCAAGGCAATGTATGGCAAAAATCCCATAAGATACAGCATTGCGGGCAGAACCGAGGATATTGAAAACATAACCGAGGAGGAGCTCAGAAAAAGCTATGAAAGCTTTTATACCTATGAAAACTGCGCCGTTATAGTCTGCGGAGATGTGAACTGCGACGCCGTTACGGAGCAGGCGGAAAAGCTGAAGCTTGGCAGAGGGAGCGCTGAAAGAACGGTGTGCGCAGACGATATATACAAAAGAGAGTACAGCATCGGAATGCCCGTAGAGCAATCGCTCTATCACATAGGCTACAGAGCCGATCCGAGGATAGATATAAAGGACAGGATATGTATAAGCAATATCATAATGGATATACTTTGTTCTCCAAGCTCCGCACTCTATGAAAGACTTTATGAAAAAAGCTTCATAGACAGCAGCTTCGGGTATGAGGTCCTGCAGGGAAAGGACTACGGCTGTACGCTCATAAAGGGCGAGGGCAATAATTACAGAGGCATTGCCGAGGAGATAGATAAGGAGATAAAAAATATGCTCCTTTCGGGCATAGACGGCAAGGATGTAAGGCGTGCTGCCGAGCGCTTAAAGACGCGTATGCTTTTCAGCTGTGAAAATATATCCCCTCTTGTGAGCTATACTGCCGATTGTTTTTCAAAAAATACGGAAGTGCTGGACATTTATGATAATTATGATAAAATAGATGTAGATGATGTAATGCTTTATTTAAAAAAGCAGTTCGACGAAAACAACAGAGTGCTTTCTACGGTCGGGAAGGCATAGTACGGGGAGCGTAAAAAAATGGGAGACATATATTTTCCTCATCTTAATATACACATAGAAAATCTTGACAGAGTGGCTTTTTCGCCCTTTGGCTTCAATATCTACTGGTACGGCATATTTTTTGCCACAGGCGCCATACTGGGCATATTGCTGGCTCTGAGAGAGGCAAAGCGCACGGGGCAAAGCACGGATATGTATTCCGACTTTGCCTTTATATCCATTATATCGGGCATATGCTGTGCAAGGCTCTACTACCTTATTTTCCACGGCGACAGCATACTTGAATTTTTCAAATTCAGGGATGGCGGGCTTGCCATATACGGCGGTATAATAGGCGGAGTGCTTGCCGCTCTGATATTTTCGCACATAAAGAAAATAAGGCTTTTAACTCTGGGAGACACCTGCATATTGGGCGTTCTCACGGGGCAGATATTCGGGCGCTGGGGCAATTTCTTCAACAGAGAAGCCTTCGGCAGATATACGGACAGCCTTTTTGCCATGGCGCTTAAAACGGACACCGTAGGTTCTCTTGCGGTGAAGGGGAACGAGGCTGTATATATGGATAAGGCGGTATATCCCATAACCGTGTTCGGAGGAATGGACTACATACAGGTACATCCCACATTTCTGTACGAATGTGTGTGGAACATAATGCTTTTTATACTGCTTTTTTCAATGAGAAAGCATAAGAAATTCGAGGGTCAGCTTGTGGCAATGTATTGTATAGGCTACGGAGTGGGCAGATTTTTTATAGAAAGCCTCAGAACGGACCAGCTTATGCTCGGTCCCGTGCCGGTGAGCATGATAGTTTCTGCGGTTCTTGTCGCTGTGGGCGCAGCAATTTTTGTGTGGGGCAAAAAATATCAAAAAAATAAAAAAACTTCTTGACAAAGATATATAAATATGCTAAAATTTTTATTGTGTTCAGCAATGAACACAAATACTTTGAATGCAGTCTTGGCGGAATTGGCATACGCGCTAGACTAAGGATCTAGTCCGGGTTAACTGGGTACGGGTTCAAGTCCCGTAGACTGCATTATGCGCGAGTGGCTCAGTGGTAGAGCATCGCCTTGCCAAGGCGAGGGCCGCGGGTTCGAATCCCGTCTCGCGCTTTTATTCTTTACTGATGGGTTGTCGCCAAGCGGTAAGGCACAGGGTTTTGATCCCTGCATTCGCAGGTTCGAATCCTGCCAGCCCAGTTCTTAGTAAAAATTTAATAATGGGCTATCGCCAAGTGGTAAGGCAACGGATTCTGATTCCGTCATTCGCAGGTTCGAATCCTGCTAGCCTAGCTTTTAACCGTGTTTGAGAGGACTTTTTAGTCCTCTCATTCATTTTTTATCACATATTGTCACACAAGCTTTAGGAGAGAAAAATTTTCTCTCTTTTTTATATATATCCAAAAATTTTCGGTGATTGAAAAATATACTCTTTTTTGTTATAATTTATTAAAGAAATGCAAGGCTATTGCACGGAGGCGTTAAAATGGCATTATCGCAGGCTCAAAGGGAAAGATACGCAAGACATATCATACTTGAGGAAATAGGCGAGAAGGGGCAGATGAAGCTCTTTTCTTCAAGCGCGCTCATTATAGGCGCGGGCGGTCTCGGCTCTCCGTGCGCTCTTTATCTTACGGCGGCGGGCATAGGCACCTTGGGCATAGTTGATGCGGATAAAGTGGAGCTTTCAAATCTCCAGCGCCAGATACTTCATTTCACAGCCGACAGAGGCAGGGCAAAGGTCGTATCGGTGGAGGAGAAGCTCTCTGCCCTCAATCCCGAAATGAAAATAGATACATATGCTTATTTTGTGGATAATGAAAATATAGACGATATTGTAAAAAAATATGACATCATTATAGATGCAACCGATAATTACAGAAGCAAATTTATTATAAACGACGCCTGCGTCAGAAATGAAAAGCCCTTTATTCATGCGGGCATAAGCGGTCTTAAGGGACAGCTCATGACCTATGTTCCGCACAAGGGTCCCTGCCTTCGCTGTATATTCGGCGCCGAGCCTCCCGACAGACCCAAGGGCGTATACGAGGGCGTAGTCGGCGCGGTTGCGGGCGTAATAGGCTGTCTTGAGGCTATGGAGGTCATAAAGTACATTTTGGGCAGGGGAGAGCTTTTGACGGGCTGTATGCTCACATTTGATGCTCTTACAATGGAGTTCAGAAAAATAAGGCTCCCCTCCGACAGGGAATGTCCCGTTTGCGGCGGCGCAGACAGCAAAGGAGATGTGTATAATGACTAAAAATATGCTTTTCTGCGCGGGCGTGGACTATAAGGATACGCCCTTGAGCGTTCGTTCTCTTTTTGCCTTTGACGACGAAAAGGCGGAGAGTGCAGTAAAAAAGCTTTGCCAAAGCGAGCATATAAACGGCTGTGTCATACTCTCCACCTGCAACAGGAGCGAAATATATTTTCTTTCAGATACGGAGATGAACGCCCGAAGCATACTTCTTGAAAGCGCGGGCGTTAAGGAGGACTTCGGCGGCAAAATAAATGTCTATAAGGGCGTTGAAGCCGTGTATCATATAATGGAGACCGCCTGCGGTATAAATTCCGCAATAAGGGGCGAAAGTCAGATAATAACGCAGATAAGCCAAAGCGCGGATATGAGCCGAGGACTTGGGCTTATAGGCTCGGAGCTGGATGTGCTTTTCAGGACAGCGGTTTCGACGGGCAGGAGCGCCTCGCTCAAAAATACGGACAGCTACAGGCTTTCGTCTGCGCATAAGGCTGTGGAGCTTATTGAAAATGAATTGGGAGATCTTAGGGGCAAAAAATGTCTTGTCATAGGCAACGGCAAGGTGGGACTTCTCTGCGCAAGACTGCTTGCGCAAAAAGGCGCGGACACGGAGATAACTCTCCGAAGCTATAAGCACGGCGAAAGCAGGGTGCCTGCGGGATGTAAAAGCATAGCCTACAGCGACAGGCTAAGCGCCGTATCAAAGTGCGATGTGCTCATAAGCGCCACCAAAAGTCCGCATTTTACACTCACGGCTTCAATGGCGGAGGGTATAAAGCTGCCAAAATATATTGCGGATCTGGCTGTTCCTGCGGATATAGAACGTGGGGTGTATGAAAACAGGGACATAGTATATTACAACATAGATATGCTTGTGACGGATAACGCCGTTGATCCCGAAATATACGATACCGTCGAAGGCGGTGTTTCTGAGTATATGAGCTGGTATAATTACAGAGAGTCACTCGATATCATAGAAAAAATAAAGGATATTATCACACGCAGGATATTGGCTTCATATGACGCGGATAAGGACAGCGCGGAGTTTTCCGTTTCAAGAACGGTGGATATGCTTTTGGGAGGCATAAAGGAAAATATAACCCCCGAGAGCCTTCAAAAATGCTACGACAAAATAAAAGGCAGGGCAAGACTATGAGATTTCCCATGTTTGTGGACATAGAGAACAAAAAAATACTGGTGGTAGGCGGAGGAAATGTAGGCTTAAGACGGGCAGAGGTCTTAAAGAGCTTCAAGGCGGACATAACTCTTGTTTCGGACAGGCTTGACGGCGGAGTACCCGAGGGTGTGAGGCTCATACACCGCGCCTTTGAGGACGGCGACATAGAAAATAATTATTTTTTTGTCATAGCTGCCACGGACAACAGAGCCGTGAACCACAGGATATATGAGATCTGCGCCCAAAAAGATATACCTGTGAGCGTGTGCGATTGCCCCGAGGAGAGTACCTTTTTCTTCCCGGCAGTCTGCAAAAATGAAAGACTTTCCGTAGGCATAGTTTCGGACGGCAGTCATCATGAGCTTGTCAGAAAAACAGCCGAGAAAATAAGGAGTGTTATAAATTGACCCGACATATACGCATAGCGAGCAGAGAGAGCAGACTGGCAGTCATACAGAGTGAAATAATGGCTGAAAGCATAAAAAGAGTATTCCCCGATGTCACGACGGAGATAGTCACATTCAGGACTACGGGCGATATGATACTTGATAAAAGCCTTGACAGCATAGGCGGAAAGGGACTTTTTGTTAAGGAGCTGGATATGGCGCTTTTAAGGGGCGATGCCGATGTGAGCGTTCACAGCCTTAAGGATATGCCAATGGAAAACAATGAGGACTTGCCCGTAATAGCTTATTCAAAGAGAGCATTGCCCTTTGACGCGCTCGTTCTGCCAAAGGGGAAAGGGACTATAGATTTTTCAAAGCCTGTGGGCTGCTCGAGCAGGAGACGCAGCATACAGCTTAAGCTCATATATCCCGCTGCGGATATAAGGTCGGTGCGGGGCAATGTGCTCACACGGCTTGAAAAGCTTGACAGAGGTGAATATTCAGCGCTTGTGCTTGC
>CANQVZ010000055.1 GCA_947627425.1 uncultured Clostridia bacterium
CCCGATCTGAATATTTTTTTGTTTTTTCTTTCGGCTAAAATTTTATCGACTTTCATAATTGTCCTCCTTACTCACCGTAGTACGCCTTTAAATACATTTCCTTCATTTCGCTCATGAGAGGATACCGCGGATTTGCTCCCGTACACTGGTCGTCAAATGCCTGCTCCGTCATATCGTCTAACCTGTCAAGGAAATCCTTTTCGTCAATGCCATAATCTTTTATTGTCTTTTTAATGCCTACCTTGGCTTTTAATTCCTCTATGGCGTTGATGAAGTTATCAAAAATTTCGTTGTTGTCCTTGCCCTTTATTCCACAGAAATTAGCACACTCTACATATCTTTCGAAAGCATGAGGATATTCATACTGAGGGAAGGTACCCATTTTTGTCGGCACGGGGTCGGCATTATATCGCATTATATGTGTTATGAGCAGGGCGTTTGCAACGCCGTGGGGAAGATGATGAAATGCTCCCAGCTTATGAGCCATAGAATGGCACAAGCCCAAAAAAGCGTTTGCAAATGCCATACCTGCAAGAGTAGCCGCATTTGCCATTTTTTCTCTTGCCTTTATATCGTCGGCACCCTTTTCATATGCCGATGGCAGATATTCAAATATAAGCTTCATTGCCTTAAGTGCGATGCCGTCCGTATAGTCCGTTGCCATAACGGAGACGTAGGCTTCAAGAGCGTGTGTAAGAGCGTCTATGCCTCCCGCGCTCGTAAGTCCCTTGGGCTGATTAAGCATATTGTCGGCATCGGATATTGCCATATCGGGCAAAAGCTCATAGTCCGCAAGGGGATATTTTGTGCCTGTGCTTTCATCAGTTATGACTGCAAAGGGCGTTACCTCGGAGCCTGTGCCCGAGCTTGTGGGGATTGCGACAAAGTAAGCCTTTTTGCCCATTTGCGGGAATTTATATATCCTCTTTCTGATATCTGAAAATCTCATTGCCATATCCAAAAAATCTGCCTCGGGATGCTCATAGAGTACCCACATTATTTTAGCCGCATCCATAGCCGAACCGCCGCCTATGGCTATGATAACATCGGGCTCAAATGAAGCCATTCGCTTTGTGCCTTCCTTGGCGCTCGCCAGATTGGGATCGGGAGCGACATCATAAAAGCAGGTGTGAGTGATCCCCATTTCGTCAAGTACATCTGTAATAGGCTTTGTATAGCCGTTCTTATAAAGAAAGCTGTCTGTTACCACAAATGCCCTTTTCTTTCCCATTTCTCCCAACTCTCTGAGGGCAACGGGAGTTGAACCTTTCTTGAAGTATATCTTTTCGGGCGTTCTGAACCAAAGCATATTTTCTCTCCTCTCCGCCTCTGTCTTTATATTTATAAGCTGCTTTATACCTACATTTTCGGATACGGAATTTCCGCCCCATGAGCCGCAGCCCAAAGTAAGGGATGGCGTCAGCTTAAAATTATAAAGGTCGCCTATTCCGCCGTGAGATGAGGGCGTGTTTACAAGTATACGGCAGGTCTTCATGGCAAGTGAAAATTTCTCTATTTTCTCCTTTTCCTTTACATCTATATAAAGCGATGATGTGTGACCGAAGCCTCCGTCCTTTACAAGCCTGTCAGCCTTTTCAATCGCCTCGTCAAAGCTATCCGTTCTGTACATGGCAAGCACTGGAGAAAGCTTTTCGTGTGCAAATTCCTCCGATATATCCGTAGACTCCACCTCGCCTATGAGAATTTTGGTCCTTTCGGGTACGTTTACTCCCGAAAGCTCCGCTATTCTGTGTGCGCTCTGTCCTACTATGCGGGCATTTAATGATCCGTTTATAATGATGGTCTTTCTCACCTTGTCAATCTCATCAGGCTTCAAGAAATAACAGCCTCTTTCCATAAATTCCTTTTTAACGGCGTCATATATATTTCCCACAACGGTAACGGACTGCTCGGAGGCGCATATCATACCGTTATCAAATGTCTTGGAATGTATTATGGAATTTACTGCAAGGCGTATATCCGCAGTATCGTCAATAATGACGGGGGTATTTCCCGCGCCTACACCGAGAGCAGGCTTACCGGAGGAATAAGCTGCCTTTACCATGCCGGGACCTCCCGTGGCAAGAATTATATCGGCGTTTTTCATTACCTCGTTTGTAAGCTCCAAAGATGGAACATCTATCCAACCTATTATGTTTTCGGGCGCTCCTGCCTCCACAGCCGCCTCGTAAACCACTTTAGCCGCCGCGATTGTGCTTTGCTTTGCCCTTGGGTGAGGGCTTATGATTATGGCGTTCCTTGTTTTAAGAGCTATAAGCGTCTTGAAAATAGCCGTAGATGTGGGATTGGTGGTAGGTATGACAGCCGCGATAAGCCCTATCGGCTCTGCTATTTTTCTTATGCCGTATGCCTTGTCCTCCTCGATGATGCCACAGGTTTTTTCGTTCTTATAGGCATTATAGATATACTCCGAGGCATAGTGGTTCTTTATCACCTTGTCTTCCACAATGCCCATTCCCGTTTCCTCAACAGCCATTTTTGCTAGAGGTATTCTTGCCTTATTGGCTGCCATAGCCGCCTTGAAAAATATTTTGTCCACCTGTTCCTGAGTAAACTCCGCAAACACGCTTTGCGCTTTTTTCATTTCCGCTATTTTTGCATAAAGCGCATCTGCATTGTCAATGATCGTTTTTTCCATTTTTGTCACCTTTCTTGTTTTATTTCTTATTATTCCAAAATGGAATAAATAATTACTTGATAAATTTTTCACAAACTTTTTTAAAAATTTATGGTCTGCCTAAGCATGACCACTGTTGACAATATTTTTGCGGTCCCCTCGGGCAAACACATAATGTCTGCCCGAAAACGACCTATATTTTCCCATTTTTTGTTTTTTCTTTCACATATTTCAATCTAGGCTTCTTATTGCCTTACGGAGAGGAAGAATGAAGTTAGGCGATACCGAAAGCTCGTCAACACCCATTTTCACAAAGGTTTCCGTAAGCTCCGGGTCTGCTCCGAGCTCGCCGCATATGCCCACCCATGTGTTGTGCTTATGCGCGTTTTCAACTACCATTTTTATCATCCTCAATATTGCGGGATGATGAGTGTCGTTTATGCTGTCAAGCTTTAAGTTCTGCCTGTCTATTGCAAGAGTGTACTGCGTAAGGTCATTGGTGCCTATGCTGAAAAAATCCACCTCTTTTGCAAGCTCATCGCTTATCATTACCGATGCGGGAGTTTCTATCATGACTCCTATTTCGGGATTTCCGCAGGCAATACCGCTTGCCTTAAGCTCGGCGCTTATTTCATCTATGTATTTTTTGGAGCGCTTTACCTCGTCTACGGAAATTATCATGGGGAACATGATACCTATATTGCCGTAAGCGCTTGCTCTTAACAATGCTCTCAGCTGCGTTTTGAAAACCTCGGGTCTGTCAAGACATATCCTTATTGCCCTGTAGCCAAGAGCGGGATTGTCCTCTTTATCCAGCTTGAAATAGTCTATCTGCTTGTCTGCGCCTATATCCAGAGTTCTTATGATAACAAGCTTTCCCGCCATGGTTTCCGCTACCGTCTTATAAGCCGCAAACTGCTCCTCCTCGGTGGGATAGTCGTCCTTTTCAAGATAAAGAAATTCGCTTCTGAAAAGTCCTATTCCCTCGGCATCATTTTCAAGCACCGCAGGCAGATCTCCCGTGCCGCCTATATTGGAGTAAAGTCTTATTTTTCTGCCGTTTTTTGTTACGGTTTCCTTGCCCTTCATTTCCCTGAGAAGTCTTTTCTTTTCCGCCTCTTCCTTCTGCATTTTGCTGTATTTTGCAAGGGTGTCGGCATCGGGATCTATTATTATTTCTCCCCTTATGCCGTCTACTATGGCTGTAGCTCCGTCTATATCCTCGCCGAAGTCCACGCCTATAAGCGCGGGTATGCTCATAGTCCTTGCAAGTATGGCAGTATGTGAATTTGACGAGCCGTATTTTGTTACAAAGGCAAGTATCCTGCTTTTGTCAAGCTGTACCGTTTCGCTGGGAGATAGATCCTCCGCAGCAAGTATGACGGGTTCGTTTGAGCTTTCCGAAGCGCCGTTTTCTCCCTTGAGTACGGATATGAGCCTTTCAGAAATATCCTTTATATCCGCTGCTCTTGCCTTTAAGTATTCGTCGTCCATGGCAGAAAACATTTCCGCAAAGTTATCCGCCGTAACGGCAACGGCAAATTCAGAATTTACCTCCTGACCGGTTATGATATTTTCTATAGAGTCGGTATAATCCTGATCCTGAAGCATCATACGGTGTACGTCAAATATCATTGCTCCGGATTCTCCCACCTCTTTAAGCGCCTTTTCATAAAGAGCCTCAAGCTCCTTGTCGGCAGTTTCCAGAGCGGTCTTTAGTCTTTCAAGCTCCTCCGCCGTGTTTTTAACTCTGTATCTTCTGACATTGCTTCTTTCCTTTTTGAGGAGCTCCACTCTGCCGACTGCAATTCCCGCAAATACTGTTTTTCCCTTTAAAACATACACATTATCTCCTCCTTATAAACAGAGCATTATATGTTTTCGGTAACAAATGCCTTGAAGTTTTCGGCATCCTGCGCTTCAGTTTCTCCCTCTACCTCCACGGTGAGTACATCTCCGCCCTTTACTCCGAGAGCCATTACATTGAAAAGTCTTTTTGCATCCGCCGTTTTGTCGCCGTTTTTGACGGTAACCTTGCTTTTGCATTTCATGGCTTCTTTTATAAGCTGACCTGCGGGTCTGGCGTGAAGTCCGTTGGGATCCTGTACTGTAAATTCAAATGATACCATAATTATCCTCCTTATTGTATTATTTTTAAATCATATAGAGCGTGTGCTATGCCTGCCTCATTATTGCTTGTCGTTATATAATCAGCCTTATCCTTGAGCTTTTTGACTGCATTGCCCATGGCTATGCCCATACCCGCCTTTTCTATAAGCGGTATATCAAGTCCTTCATCGCCGAAAGCCACGGTATTTTCAATGGGTATATGATATATTTCACAGAGCCTTTCAAGAGCCGTGCCCTTGTCAACTCCTTGGGGTATTATCTCCAGATATGTGTCGGAGGAAAAGCCCAACTGCGCGTTTAATTCCATACCGCCGAGAATACCGTATATTTTTTTGACTGTATCGGAAGATCCTGTAACAAGAGCCTTGTTTATGACAGCATTTTTGTCAAGCTCATCTATTGTTACTATATCGGGGCTTGCCGCCACATACTGCATTTCAGCCCGAACCCACTTATTCATGCCCGTAACATACCACTTTTCTCCCGAAAAGAACCAGCAGTCGCCGCCTGCCTTCTTTGCAATGTCATACACCGAATAGGCTGTTTCCGTAGTTATGTGCCGGGAATAAAGGCATTTATTATCCTCGAATATATAAGCTCCCGCAATGGCGGCTTTAAGGCACCTTATGCCAAGCTGTTCTTCCACGTGTCTTATCCCGGCAGGATATCTGCCCGATACAAGAGCAAGCCTTATGCCCATATCCGACGCTTTCTTAAGGGCGGCAATGTTTTTATAGGGAATGCTCTTATCGTCATTTACAAGCGTTCCGTCAATATCCATGCATATAAGCGATGTTTTCATATTTTCACACCCTCACATATCTTCTGCCGCCGACAATATGTTTTTTACATTTTCGCTGCCTCTTTTAAGCCCCAGATTTATGATCAGGGCTGCCGCAACAGATAAAACAAGAAGGACAATACCTATGACACCTATCAGCATATGTACGCTTTCTCCCATGAAGCCGAACACTATAAGCGCGGCGCTCACGGTCGAAATGCCTATGGCTGCGGCAAGCCATTTCTTTATTGTCTTAAGAGCCCTGCTCTGAGCTGCCGCCTCTGCCAGAAGCTCCTTTTTGCTGAGTTGTTTCATGATACTGCCCTCCCGTTATTTGTTTTAGTATGAAAGTCCCGGATCAAAGAAGCCGAGAAGTACGCCTACAAAGGCTATTACTACAAGAATAAGCATTACTATTGTCGGCGATATTTTCTTCTTGCTCATGAGCCACCAGCAAAGAATAACCGTTGCCGCCGAAAGAAGCTTGGGACATATTCCGTCCAATGTGCTCTGAAGATCTATAATAGTGCCTCCGTCTGCATTAAGCATCTTGAATGAGGTCGTAATATTTATCCAGCTTGCAGCAACAGCGCCGATAACTATTGTACCAAGCATAACTACCGATTCTCTTATGGCGTTTGCCTTTTCGCCGACTATAATTTCAACAGCCTTGCCGCCCAGCTCGTAGCCCTTATAATAGAGAAATCTCATACCCAAGGTCACAACAAGGTTCCATACGACTATGTAGAATATTGCGCCAAGAGGTGAGCCGCCGCCCGACAAGCCGAGAGCTATACCCAGAAGTATGGGAATGAGAGTACCTACTACAAGGGAATCGCCTATACCCGCTACGGGACCCATAAGTCCTGCTCTGATACCGTTTATCATTTCGCCGTCAATAGCCTCGCCGTTTGCCTTGGCTTCTTCAAGTCCTGCCGTAACGCCAACGATGACCGTACCCAGCTGAGGCTCTGTATTGAAGAAAGCCGTATATGTCTGAAGCGCATCCTGCTGCTCCTCCGGAGTATCGTACAATTCCCTTATGATAGGAAGCATTGAGCAGAGATAGCCGAAGGTCTGCATATGCTCCTGTGAAAAACAGGTAAGATGTCCGTAATACCAGTTTCTGAATGATTTAGCCAATGTTTTCTTGGAAATTTTTTTCTCTGCCATATTAAATATCCTCCTCATCATCGTCATCATACACAGTACCGTCCGAGGCGGAAACATGAGCAGTCTTGAACTGAAGCATTCTTATGTTATAGAGAATGACTGCAAAGAAACCGCCGATAACAGCTGCGCCTATAAGGTTCACACCCATAAGGGCTGCAAGTACAAAGCCGAAGAAAAATGTAAGAAGATCCGTGGGCTTTGATGCGACCTGCTTAAGAAGTATTCCGACGCCGACTGCCGGAAGAAGACTGCCTACCGTAAAGAGAGTTTTCATAGCTATGCCGTCCATGGGAAGATAATTCTTTATGATATCCACCATATCAGAACCCATGATAGTAATGATCACCGTGGGCAGAAAGCTGCATATAAAGTGTGATATCCAAGGTAGTACCATGTCTACAACATAAAGCTGATTGAATTTGCCCTTTTCCACTGCTTTCCAGCCTATATGCTGCCACACAAGGTTGATGGTGGCTGTGCCGTAGAATAATACCGTACCCAATGTACCTACCGCAGAACCGAGGGCTACCGCCATTCCCGTGCCCTCCGTGGAGGCGGGGTCAAGACCGAGACCCTTTATAGCCACCATGGCAAGGGGAATACCTATATAGCTTATGGCTCTTACATCCGCCGATACCGTTCCGCCGGGTGTAACAAGCGCTATGTATACCACCTGTATTGCTGCGCCTATAATGATGCCTGTCTTGACATCGCCCATTACAAGACCTACTATAAGTCCTGCAACAAGGGGTCTGCCAAGCGTATAATTGCCTATGGTCGTGCCGCCCATACCGGGCACGCTTGACAGACAGGCAAATAAACCGAATATGATCGCCTGTATTAAACTTATCTCCATTTTATCATACTCCTTTCAGAACAAAATTTCAATGTTTAAAATCCGAACTGTCCTCTGAACTTTTTCCAGTTGCCTATGGCGTCGCTCTTTGTAAGGGCAAATTCCACCTCATAGCCCTTCTGCATAATGCTTTCAAGAGCCTCCGCCTCCTCCTGCGTGATGGACTGATTGTTGCCGAGCTTCACGGTGCCGGGTCTGTCGTTGCAGGGACCTATTATGACCGTCTTCACATCGCTTGGCTTAAAGTCCGCTTCCACAAGTATCTTTGCCATATCCACGGGGTTTTTGGTAATGAGGAAATATCTGTCCTTGCTGTCAAGCACCTTCTGTGACTTTGCAAGGAATTCCTCAATAGTCCATACAAACGTTTTTTTGCCGCTGGCGTTTTTGTACGCCGCTTTTAAAACAGGAGTTTTTGCCGCCGCGTCGTTTACGGCAATAAGTCCGTCGCATGGATACTCAAGCGCCCATCTTGTGCAGGTCTGACCGTGTATCATACGGTCGTCTACTCTTACAAATGAAATTGACATAAAATTCTGCCTCCTTTTAAATGATTTTTTTATATTTCGTCTTCGGCATCTTCCGATCCGAAGTCCATTTTCTTTAATTCATCCTTAGCCGTTCCCAATATATATGTGTCCAGCTCCTCCGCCGTCATGATGTCCTTCATGAGTGAGGCATTGAGAACCAACGGCAGGTTGCTCCCTCCATATATAAGCGCAGCTCCCATAAGTCCCATTTCGCTCAATACACTTGCCGCCATTGTAAGAGGCGAACCGCCTCCTATGTCGCCGAAAAGCAGTATCTCGTCATCGGGTGTGATACCGCTGAGCTTTTTCTTGAATTCCTTTGTGTATACCTCCGAACCCATGTCGGGAGTAAGACCCATGGCAATTATGTCGTCGCGCTGACCGCCGTCAAGCATTTTAAGTGCGCTTTCCATACCATAGGCAAAGTCGCCGTGGCTTACAATGATAATGTACTTCATAAAATTCCTCCTCTCGGATATTTTCCGTCCTTACTTTAACAGAGGAAATGAATATCTGCTATGTATAATAATTAAAAAAGGATCGGAAGCTATTCTCAAAGGGTGATATTCATTTCCTCTTATGGCTATATAATAATAAAAAAAAGACACATGAACAGCTGTCATGTGTCATTAGTTTTCAATTATTTTTGTCATATACGATATGACATTTGTCATAGTGCGTCAGGCACCGTTATGTATATAGTTATTTATATCCCTTTGCTTTTTAATAAGCGACATACTTATATTGGAATCTCCCGAAAGTATTTCATTCACGGCGGAATCTATCATGCTCACGGCGGAATCATACTCCGCGAAGGACGGCGTTACGGTAGCGTTTTCCATAGCATAGTCCAGAAGAGAGGATTTTATGCTTTCCTCTTTTTCAAGCATATTTATGATTTCGGGAGAATTTGTAACATTCCTCAAAGGGGACGCGCCTTCGGAATATTCAAATATGAGGGATTGTATTTCCTCGTCATATGTGAGTATTTTCATAAGCTCCCATGCATATTTTTCATTGTGGGTATCGTTATTCATAGCCATAAGAAGAGTGTCCATATAAGACGTGTTTTCTCCCCTAGGACCCTTTGGCATTGTTATACAGTCCCACTCAAAGCTTGAAAACTTTTTCACTCTCAAGGGATAGGGCTTATAGGCTCTGTACTGTGAAAACATAAGAGGCTGAAAGGCGGCGTTTCCCAAGTCAAAATCATTTGATGTGACGGTATAGCCGTCGTTCAATTTATTGAGTCTTTCAATAAAGGCAAGAGCCTCAGCCGAGCCCTCTCCGCTCAAATTAACGATACTGCCGTCGCTGCCAAAAAGCTCAACGCCGTTTGATACCATAGCGTCCTCCCATGTATAATTGCATACGCCGAATGTATCATTTATGCCATCATTGTTGTTGTCCCTTGTGATGCTGCTGCATATGTTGTAAAAATCCTCCCATGTCCAGTCCGATGAGGGCATGGAAATACCTGCACTTGAAAGTATGCTTTTATTTACAAACATAAGATTTACTGCGCTTTCATATGGCAGCGCATACTGTGCGTCCTTATAACTGCCACATGAAAATGCGGAGGAATAAAACTTGTCCTTATCAAAGTCCTCATCCTTTTCCATAATATGCGATAGGTCCTTCATAGCCCCAAGCTCCGAGAGAGGATTGAAGTCCTTGTCAAACACAAAGAACACATCGGGAGCATTGCCCTCCAGAAGCCTTTCATAGAGCCATGAGGAATAATTCCCCTTTGTTATGCCGCTTGTATACTCTACCTTAACATCGGGATATTTTTCATTGAATTTCTCTATGGCTCTTTCCAGTATTTTGTATGAATTTCCGTTCTGAACATCCCAATAGCTGCCCGTAAAAGCGCCGACGGTTATTACATTTCTGCTGCCCATACCGTAAAGATCGGTATATATTGAAATGACCGCCAGTATATTTATAAATACAATTATAAGCAATACTCTTTTTTTAGCCTTCTTAGACATATATATACCTCGTTTATTCTGTGTCCGCCTCGTTTATGATGCCTGTCTGAACAGCCCATATTGCAAGCTGTGTTCTGTCCCTAAGATCGAGCTTGCTCAATATAGAACTCAGATAATTTCTTACGGTACCCTCCGACAAATGAAGCTCATAGGCTATTTCCTTGTTGGAAAGTCCCTTTCCGACCTGCTTTATGACCTTAAGCTCCGTCTTTCCCAAAGAATCGTAAGCCTTTCTGTCCACATTAAGCGCAATATTTGTCTGCGCCATATGTCTGAACATTTTAAGCACCTTAAGCGCTATATCCTCGTTGAGAAGCTCCGTGCCGCTGTATACCTTTCTTATGGCGCCAAAAAGCTCCTTTGTGGAAACACCCTTAAGAAGATATCCGCTTGCTCCGTATTTCAAAGCGTTGAAAACATATTCATCATCATCAAATGTAGTCAGTATTATTATTTTTATATCCGGATAATTTTCCTTTATGAGCTTTGTGCAGGTAACGCCGTCTATTTCGGGCATTCTTATGTCCATAAGTATTATATCGGGGCGCCTTTCCCTTACGGAGCGTATTACATCCCTGCCTGTGGCAACGCTGTCGGTCACCTCAAAATCTTCTACGGAGCTTATCAATATTTCAAGACTTTGCCTCATAAGCTCCTGATCGTCTGCTATGGTTATCTTTATCATAAGCCCTCTCTCCTTTATTTAAGCCTTAAGGGCAACACAGCCCTTATCCTGAAGCCTTCGCTTCCGTCAACATCAAGACTGCCGCCGAGCATATCCAGTCTTTCCTTCATATGGCTTAAGCCAAAGCCGTTTTTTATTTTCTTACAGCCTATGCCGTTATCGGATATATTAATTATAATATTTCCGTTTTCGCCGGCTATTGAGATATTTATTTCGGTCGCTCTGCCGTGCCTCATGGAATTTGTGATGCTTTCCTGTATTATCCTGTATATCACGTCTTCCTCGTCCTCGCTCAGGTTGCCTATATCGGCGGAATTTTCATAGTTGATATGCACTCTTGTGGAAAGCACCATTTCGGATATCATTTTTTCAAGGGCCTCGGCAAAGGGCAGTGTTTCCAGCACATCGGGACGAAGCGCCTTCACGGAGCGTCTTACATCTGTCATGCCCTGCCTTGCCGCATTCGCTATATTTTCAAGCTGTTTTTTGGCAACATCGGGAGCGACCGTTATAAGCTCGTTGCATGCGTCTATGCCCGTGACTACACCTGTCAGAACATGACCGAGAGTATCGTGTATTTCTCTTGCAAGTCTGTTTCTTTCCTCCACCTTTGTCAGATTCGCAATTTTTCCCGCGTTTTCTTCAAGCTGTATATTAGCGGCTTTAAGCTGCTTGTTTAGGTCATTGAGCTGTTTATTCATATTCTGCATATGTCTGTTTGCCACGGTCTGACGGTGTATTATAAATATCATATACACTATAAAAAGCAGTGAATTAAGACTTGCGCACAGACTTATTGCTCCCGATATAAGCCATCTTGTATATGTATTGTAATAGGAAATATATGATGAAAGGGGTACAAGCCCCAGAGAGCTGTCAAGTATGTCCGAATTTGCTATTATATAAATAATAAAAGCGGTCGCAAGCATAAAATATGTATACTTTGTAGTCCTTATATATCTCATATAATCGGCAAAAATTAGAAGTATAAGCCCCGTATAGCTGAAATTCACAATATATGTGAGCCAGCCTGCCAGCAGCAGCTCCGCTATACAGCAGTATACCACCG
>CANQVZ010000056.1 GCA_947627425.1 uncultured Clostridia bacterium
TTTTTACAGATATGTCTTTAATCTTAAAAACCTCCTTTAGTTATTATTAAAAGGAGGAAATTTTAACGATGAAAAAAACATTTAAAAGATTCCTTACCGGCGCAGCCGTAACTATTTTTTCAGTTGCTGCAATGGCTATAGGAATGACAAGCGGGGTATATGCTGCTGAAAACGTAAAAACATATACATTTGGCACTAATAATGCCACTTTAGAAACAGACAGTAAAGACTTCTTTACTATTACTGCAGCTTCAAAAAAGGAAGAAGCCGACTATACTGCATTACCAAAAAATAGTACTATATCATTTACAATACCAGATGATGCAACAAAAATTTCCATTGTTGCAAATGGTAAGGCTCATTCATCAAGTTCTGAGCAAACAATTAAACTTAAAAACAGTGTATCAAGTGACACTGGAGCACAAAGTAAAATGAGTGCTAGTACCGGTAACCCTGTTGATGTTACATGGAAAGAAAGTAACTATGCAACAGGTGAAAATACAGTAAAATGTACTGGAGCTGAGATTGATTATTATTATATTAAAGTTACATATACAACTCCTGATGCAACCGATGAGCCTACTCTCTTACCCGAGGGTAAGACAACCACAGATGGTGGTGCTGTATATGCAGTAGGTAATGCTACATACCTTATCGGCAAGGTTGATAATTTGGATGCTGACACAGTAGGTATCGCAGTTGGAAATCTTACTGCCGCTGATACAGGTAGCGACACAGTTTATACATCTGTTGTTGTAACAACAGCTACCGGCACTGAAGAGATAACAGCCGAAGATTTGGGTGCAAGCTATCTCTACGCTATAAAGATAGGAAACAGCACAGACGATAGACTTAAGGGCTTTACAGTAGAAGCTCAATAATCGATAGGAGGCGAAAGGAATTATGAAAACTTATACAAAACCCGTAATGGATATCACCTCTTATGAGGCAGAAAAAATAATGCTTGCAAGTTCTGTTTTACAGCAGAGCGAAACTAATGGTAACATTAAATCTTTTAGTGTTAATTTTAACTAATAACAAACCAACCGGGCGGCAATCGAGCCGCCCGGTTTTACTTTTTCGTTTTTTTTCAAACTTAATTATTCTCCTCCAGCCATCTTACGGCGTTCCATGCGTACACGGCGCTGCCGTAGGGCAGAGCGTCCTCGTCAAATATGACCTTGGGGTGATGCTGACCGTATATATATCCCTTTTCCGCCTCGCCCGCTGCAAGAGCAAGCATAATTGACGGCACCTCATGGCTGACATAGGCGAAGTCCTCAGAGCCGGATGTTCCCTTCATGCCGTTTTCACTCATGGCGTTGAGCTGAGCCACGGAGAAGGTCTTTTCATTGCCCAAAAGCTCCCTTGTGTATTTCTCGGCAAGCTCCGAAAGGCTCTTGTTATTCACAAGCGTGGGACAGCCGCTTGTAAAGCTCACCTCTGCGCTGCCTCTGAATATCTCCGCCGTGGATTTGGATATTTCAACAAGCCTTTTTTTCACAAATTCCCTCACTTCCTCGTCAAAGGTCCTAAGAGTTCCGCCCATAGTCACTGCATCGGGTATGGCGTTGGATGCCGAACCGCCGTTTATCCTGCCCACTGTGAGCGCCGCGCTGTCGTGAAGCGAAAGCTCACGGGAATTTATTGCCTGGAGCGCAATGAGTATATGCGCCGCAATGTTTATGGGATCTATGCCCATATTGGGGCTGGAGCCGTGACAGCCCTTGCCCTGTATTTTTATTTCAAAATAATCGGCGGCAGGCGCGCTCACGCCCGGAGAGGACACAACGGCTGTGCCCGTCTTGAACGGTATACCCGCCATAACGTGTATCATAAGCGCAGCATCGACCTTCGGAGCGTCAAGAAGTCCGTTTTTTATCATATCCGCAGAGCCTTCAAATGTCTCCTCGGCAGGCTGGAACATAAGCTTGACGGTGCCGTTTATTTCACTCTCATGCGTCTTCAAAAGCTTGGCAGCGCCAAGAAGCATTGCCGTGTGCATATCGTGTCCGCAGCCGTGCATATTGCCGTTTTCCGACTTAAAATCCACCTCCGCCTCCTCTTTCACGGGCAGGGCGTCCATATCCGCCCTTATCATAAATACCTTGCCTTTTTTATTGCCCGCAAGAGCTATAATGCCCGCCTTTCCGCAGTCCTTAGGGTCATAGCCCATTTCCGTGAGCTTTTCCTTCACAAAAGCCTTTGTGCCGTCCAGAGCAAAGCCCACCTCGGCATTGGAGTGTAGGTGTCGCCTGTATGCCGTCAGCTCGTCCTTGAAGCTTTGCGCTTCGGTTAAAAATGTGTTCATTTAGTTTCCCCTCCCTTTTATCTAGAAAAGTTATAAGCCCCCTCAGTCACCCTACGGGTGCCAGCTCCCCCGAAGGGGCGCCGAGAGGCAGAGGACTCCCACCCGACTCTTGCCTCCCCTTTCAGGGGAGGGGGACCATTTCTAACAAAGCTTGCTTTGTGACGAAATGGTGGTAGGGTGCAAGACTTGCTTGCAAGTCTTGCTAGTCCATTATTTACTATTTTATTGATACACAAAAATCAAAAGGGAGCATACCGCTCCCTTTAGTTGTGTGCATTGCGCAAATTTTTTTACTGCATAGCCTTTGCAACTTCCTCTGCAAAGTTCTCATTCTTCTTTTCGATACCCTCGCCTGTTTCAAATCTGATGAAGCTCTTTACGGTAACATCCGTGCCCACTTCCTTTGAAACTTCCTTCATGTACTGACCTACGGATATCTTGTCGCCGAGCACATATTCCTGCTCAAGAAGACAAACTTCCTTCATTTCCTTGTTGAGTCTGCCGATAAGCATCTTTTCAAGAATATTTTCGGGCTTGTTCGCATTCTTGGGATCGTTCTTAGCCTGCTCAAGGAGAACCTCCTTCTCGTGAGCGATGTAATCCTCGGGAACATTCTCTGTTGCAACAAATCTGGGGCTCATTGAAGCAATCTGCATTGCAACATTCTTGCCTGCCGTGAGAACAGCAGCATCCTTTGATGAAGTGGCAAGCTCTACAAGCACTGCGATCTTTCCGCCTGCGTGGATATAAGATACAAGATAGGAATTGCCTGTGTTTACTATTTTCTCAAATCTTCTGATGTTGAGGTTCTCGCCTATAACGGAGATCTTTTCAACAAGCTCATCCTTAACAGTCTTTGACTCGTCAATAAGCCACTTCTCAGCGAAGAACTCATCCATATTTTTGGCATCGGACTTAGCAGCCTGCTTTGCAACATTGTCCACAAATTCCTTGAATAAGTCGTTCTTTGCAACGAAGTCTGTCTCGGAGTTTACCTCTACAACAACGCCAACGCTGTTGTCATCTGCAATGTAAGCATAGCTTAAGCCTTCTGCGGCAATTCTGCCCGCCTTCTTAGCGGCATTTGCAAGACCCTGCTTTCTTAAATATTCAATTGCTTCTTCGATATTTCCGTCGGTTTCAACAAGCGCATTCTTGCAAGCGCTCATACCTACGCCCGTAAGTTCTCTTAATTCCTTGATCATAGCAGCAGTAACAGCCATTTTTATTTTCCTCCTGTTTAAAAAAATATAGTTAGTTTGAAAAAGGCTTCAGCCTTGTGGCTAAAGCCTGTAAGTTGTGCAATATATATTATTCTTCAGCAGCTTCAACGCTTTCAACAGCCTCTGCCTCGTCTGCGTCCTCTGCATCGTCAACAAGTACCTCGCCCTGCTTTGACTCTATAACAGCGTCTGCAATTCTGCCTGCGATAAGCTTTACGGCTCTTATAGCGTCGTCGTTGCCGGGGATTACATAGTCAACTTCCTCGGGATCGCAGTTAGTATCTACGATGGCAACGATGGGGATGTTAAGGTTGTGAGCCTCCTGAACGGCGATCTTTTCCTTTCTGGGGTCAACGATGAACAGGCAGTCGGGAATTCTTGTCATTTCCTTGATACCGCCGATGTTCTTGTCGAGCTTTTCCTTCTCGTGCATAAGCTTGGCAACTTCCTTCTTGGGAAGTATATCCATTGTGCCGTCCTCGACCATCTTGTCAAGCTCTTTTAATCTTGCGATCCTTGTCTTAACGGTCGCAAAGTTGGTGAGCATACCTCCTAACCATCTTTCGTTTACATAGTACATACCGCATCTCTGGGCTTCTTCCTTTATGGAGTCCTGAGCCTGCTTCTTTGTACCTACAAAGAGGATCTCTCCTCCGTCCTTAACGATGTCTGCAACTGCGGCATAAGCCTCCTCAACCTTCTTTACGGTCTTCTGAAGGTCAATGATGTAGATACCGTTTCTCTCAGCAAAGATATACTCCGCCATTTTGGGGTTCCATCTTCTGGTCTGATGACCGAAGTGAACGCCTGCTTCAAGTAATTGTTTCATTGAAATAACAGCCATTATTTCGTCCTCCTTTAATTTGGTTTTTCCTCCATGCGTCTACGACAAGAAACACAAGTCTTGTGTCACCCTTCTTACCAAATCGGCGCATGTGTGTTTTATACAACATCAGCATTATAACATAGATTCGGAGGCTTTGCAAGAGTTTATTTGCAAAATTTACTAAAAAAATGTATTGCCATGCTGAGGGAGGGTCGTTTTGTGGAAAATAATGTCATAATATTAACAAAATTTAATTATTTAGGTAGACAACTTTTGATTTTTGTGCTAAAATATATTTAGACTTAATTTTATTAAACAGACTAAATATAAAAGGAGTACAAAAAAATGGACAGTATAGATATGCAGATACTTGATATGCTTCAGCAAAACGCAAGAACACCGTTGAAGGCGATCGCCGAGAAGGTTTTTTTGTCCTCTCCCGCAGTCTCCACAAGAATAGAACACCTTGAAAAGCAGGGCGTTATAAAGAGCTACACGGCTATGATAGACAAGGAACAGCTGGGCTACCACATCACGGCGTTTATAAATCTTGAAATGGAGCCCACGCAGAAGCAGGAGTTTTACCCTTGGATAAGCGAGGTGCCAAATGTGCTTGAGTGCAACTGCGTAACGGGCGATTACAGTATGCTGCTCAAGGTCGCATTTCCAAGTACGGTGGATCTGGATGTGTTCATAGGCAAGCTTCAACAGTTCGGCAGAACAAGCACACAGATAGTGTTCTCAACGCCTGTCGAGCATAGGGGGATAAAGATAACGGAGCAGTAATAAATAAAATTTGACAAAGTATAACAAAAAGCGGGTAAGTTAAGCTTGCCCGCTTTTTGCATAAAAGAACCGGACGGCTTGTGCCGTCCGGTTCTTTTGGTTTGTTATTAGTTAAAATTAACTGTAAAGCTGCTGATAGGATCGCCGTCGCCACCCTGCTTACTTATTGTTGATGCAACGCCTGATAACATAATAGTCTCTGTCTTGCATGAAACTACCTGAATTTCCGGTCTTGTATACATTTTCATGATATTTTTACCTCCCTCTATTACTCTACTGTAAAGTCTTTAAGTTTAATATCTTTGCTGCCTGTAACTTTGATTGCATAATAATAATTGTTAGTATCCAATGATAAATCTTCTCCGTTTACTGAGATAGTCTCATAAACCTTGCTTGTTGTGGGAACAGGCTCAAAAGTACCGTTGGGAAGACTGATGGTAATAGATTCCTGATCCATCTTTTCGCTATCCTTTGCAACAGCTGCAATGATGTATGTATCGCTGCCTACTGCTATAACTGCACCGTTTGCAACTTCCGTAAGCTCTGTGCCGATTTCTTCGGTTGCTTCCTTTTCGGTAACAACAATACCATAGATGTTAAAGCCCTTATCAGATGTACCAATAGTATAAGTGCCTGCATCTAATTCTAATGTTTCACCCATAATGGATGATCCATTACTAACCATTATAGCAGTTGTCGAATTAGCATTAAATTCTGCACCTTTAGTATATGAAAGAGTTCTGTCACCATCTTTGTCACTTGAATTAATTGCTTCGATAACTACTGACGCAGGATTATCAAGTGTAAATGTAATGCTCTTTGTGGTAGCTGTACTTGTTCCGCCAAGCTTAATTCTTTGTGTATATTTTGTTTTTGTTATTGGTCCTGTTTTTGTGTTACCATCAATTTGGATGCCTTGTTTAATGGTAAAGAATCCATTACCTGCAGTCATGTCTTTTGTCGTTGCGGCACTTGTTTTTTCAAGGTCGTTTGCATTAAGTGTGTACACAGCCGCGCTGGCAACCACACTGCTCATTGCCATAACAGCGCCCACGATAGCGGTAGCTGCCAAGGCTTTAAAAAGTTGTTTTTTCATCGTTAAAATTTCCTCCTTTTAATAATAACTTTGAGAGATTTTCCCACTCTCTTTATTTAACAATGTCATTATATCAAAATTTTTACAAAAATTCAATAATTATAATATAATTGATACAATTTTGTGGAAAATATATCAACAATTTATCATAATAAAGGATTAATTTGTGCACATTGCAGAATATTTTTTTAATATTATATTTAGAGTACATTACAATGATTTTTTATTGTTTACAATTCGGAATTGAATTAATAATTTGAGATTTTTGAGTGTATATTTTTTTCTGCGCCTTTGTTGCCCCGCCAAAGGTAAAAAATGGGGCTACCCCGCCATATAATCCCGCATTTTACGCAGTATCTTTTTTTCAAGTCGGGATATCTGCACCTGCGACACGCCAATTTTTTCGGCTACCTTGCTCTGAGTCATTTCCTTTATATATCGCATTATAACTATCTGCCGTTCCCGCTCGTCAAGGCGCATTATGCTTTCTCTGAGCATAATGTTGTTGACGATTTTTTCGCTCTTGTCCTCCTCCGAGGCTATGGTGTCCATTATGTGAAGCTCTCTGCCGTTCTCTCCCTCTATGCGCCTGTCTATGGAATCCACCTCCCTTGCGGAGTTGAAAGCCATAGCCAATGTTTCGCTGTCTATATTCATGTATTGTGCTATCTCGTCCATGGTCGGTTCGCTGCCGTTTGCCGCCCGCAGGCTTTCGCGCGCCTTTGCCGCCCTGAATGCCGTTTCCTTAAGTCCTCGGCTCACCTTTATAATGCCGTCGTCGCGCATGAAGCGCTTTATTTCGCCCATTATCATCGGCACGGCGTAGGTGGAGAACTTCACATCATAGTCAAAGCTGAATTTTCTGACTGCCTTCACAAGTCCCATTGCACCGAGCTGAAAAAGATCGTCGCTGTCAACTCCCTTGCCCTTGAATTTGTTGACAACGCTCCGGATAAGCCCCATATTTTCGTTGACTATCTCCTCGAAGGCTGTTTTGCTGCCTTCCTGCGCCTCTTTTATAAGCTTATGTATTCTGTCCATTCAAGCCAAATCCTTGTACATTGTTATTCTGGTGCCCTCTCCCGGCAGCGAGCTGACCTCTATACTGTCCATAAAGCTTTCCATGACCGTGAAGCCAAGCCCCGAGCGTTCACATTCCGGCTTTGATGTGTAGAGCGGCTCCATTGCCTTTTCTATGTCCTCTATGCCCTTGCCGTAGTCCTCAACGGTTATAATGACCCGTCTGTCCTCTACGCAGCAGCTCATCTCGATAAGTCCGCCGTCGTCGTAGCCATGTATTATGGCGTTTGTAACAGCCTCGCTCACAGCCGTTTTGATGTCCTCTATATCGCTGAGAGAGGGGTCTTTATAGAGCAAAAATCCCGTTATTGCAAGCCTTGCGAACGCCTCGTTCTGCGACAGAGCGTCAAATGTTATCTTCATTTTGTTCATTTTCGGCTCCTCCAATCCTTTAAAGCATCGTTTACAGTGTCGTATCTTCCTATTATTTTGTAAAGCCCCGACATATTGAATATGCGCTCCATATTGCCCTTTATGCCCGTGAGAGCAATTTTGCCGCCCCTCTCCTTTATCTCCCTGTATCTGCCGAGTATCATGCCTATGCCCGAGCTGTCCATAAATTCCACGCCCGAAAGGTCTATTATCATCTTGTTTACATACCGCCCCGTGTTCATGTATATGTCTCTGCGTATTTTTTCGCTCGTGTAGTGGTCTATATCGCCCGTAAGTTCTATAATATAAATATCGTCAAGGTATCTGCATTTTGTCATTTTTATCCCTCCTTACTTTATTTTAAAGCCTGTCCTTGTCACTTTCAATAAATTTTTTCAAACAAATTGTCTAAAAACTCTTTACTTTTTTCTAAAATATGATAAAATAATATTAGAATAAAATTTCGAAAGGTTGATTTTATGCGTGAGCTTACAGAAATACAGTCAAAGATATACGAATATATCAAGGCTGAGATCAAAAAAGGAAACATCCCTTCAATAAGGGAAATATGCAAGGAGGTCGGGCTTAAGTCCACATCCTCGGTCAAGTACCACCTTGACCTTCTCGAACAGATGGGATATATTGCAAGACCCAAATCCAAGAAAAGGTGTATCGAGGTTCTCGAAAATGAGTTCTATATGGACAGCGCGGATTCCGTGAATGTACCGGAATACAGCAATGTGCCCATTGTCGGTTCCGTTGCCGCAGGTATGCCCATACTTGCGCAGGAAAATATAGAGGGCTATTTCCCCGTGCCCACCGTCTACCTCACCAACGACAACACATTCATGCTCCGAATAAAGGGCAACAGCATGGTGAACGCAGGCATACTCAACGACGACCTCGTGCTTGTAAAGCAGACGGAGAGCGCTAAGGACGGAGAGATAATAATTGCTCTCATAGACGACTCCGCCACCTGCAAGACATATTATAAGGAAGAAAAATATATCCGCCTCCAGCCCGAAAACGAGGCGTACGAGCCTATATATGTGCGCGACTGCAACATTATAGGCAAGGTGATAGGGCTTTTCAGGAGCTATTGATATGGACAATTTTCTGGACTTCCTTGTCAAAAAATCGGATATAGACAAAAACGAATATTTCAACTACAGACAACCGCGCAAGACCGCCTGCGTTCAGCCCAAACAATCTCCTTATGAAAAGATCACCGAGCCTGTCGCAACGGATTATGTTGTGTTCGACTTGGAAACCACGGGCATGAAAGCAGGCGTGAACGGCATTACGGAAATTGGCGCGGTAAAGGTGATAGACGGCGAAATAGCGGGAGTTTTCAACACTCTTGTCGATCCCGAACAGTTTATTCCTTATTATATAACCAACATTACGCACATCACAAACGATATGGTGGCAGGCAAGAGGACTATAAGAGAGGTTCTGCCCGAATTTCTGAAATTTGCGGAGGGGCTGCCGCTCATCGCGCACAATGCGCCCTTTGATATGTCGTTTATCATTGCAAACGCTTCAAGGCTCGGCATAGAGGTGAATAATCCCGTGCTGGACACTCTCTATCTCAGCCGAAAATATAATAAGGAATGTGAAAAGCACAATCTGGCTTATCTCACCAGCTTTTTCAACATAGAACTGAAAAATGCTCACAGAGCCTATTTTGACGCGCTCGCCACGGAGCGGGTATATAGGATAATTCGGCAGAAATATAACGAAACGCTCAAACAAAACGCTTGACAAAAGGCTGAGGACATAGTATAATATTATTTGCTGTGAATGAGACAGTATGTGCGTGTAGCTCAGCTGGATAGAGCGTCTGACTACGGATCAGAAGGCCGCGTGTTCGAATCATGTCACGCACATTTTTGCGAATAAAAGCACCCCAAGGGGGTGCTTTTTTCATGGGAAAAATGCAAAAATCACCCTCCGTTAGTTATAATTTAAGGGAATTTGACTATTCACGAGAAGCGAATAAAAATTCAAAAGTTGTACTAATT
>CANQVZ010000057.1 GCA_947627425.1 uncultured Clostridia bacterium
TCGGCGGAATGGAAATGGGCAACATTGACACAAGCAAAAATATACTCTGGGATAACGCCTCAAAGACAGCAACGGTGCTTGCGGGAAACAAAACTGTCAAATTTACGGCAGGAAGTAATATTATGCTTGCAAATGACAGCGAGATCCCCATGCCAAACGGCGCCTCTGCGGAGATAAATAACGGCAGGATGTTTGTACCCTTCAGAGCCCTCGGAGACGCTCTCGGAGTACAGACCGACTGGGAGAGCGACACCAAGACGGCTGTGTATAAGATAAAATAATTATATTTATACATCGATGAATTGTTATCACAATTAAAGGAGGACATATGATGAAAAAGAACACAAAGAAATTATTACTTCCCATGGCTTTGATATTTGCCTTGTCATCCTTAAGCCTTAGCAGCCTATCGCTTGCGGACACCTCCGAAGCCTTATCTCCCGTGGCAGACACAGTGGAGTCGGGCTCTGCATCGGACACGGATGACGATTATAAATTGCCCGATATTCCTCACAACGCCATGCCTGCCATGTTTGGAGACGGCACGGCGTGGTGTGATTATACTTATACGTCTTTTGCCGGTGCTCCGGGCAATGGTGGTGTTTGTTATAATTTTATTCTCTATAGGGTGAATAATGATGTGACAAGGGTAACATGGAAAAACAATATACCCCAAATAGATGTCAAAGATAACACTAACGTGGACGGTAAATATGAATACTGGAAGTCTTCAGTCGGCTATGGCGTTATGAGCTATTGGGATGGAGCCTTTGCAAACTGTACAAATCTTGAGGTTTTTGACTCGGGATATAGGCAAGCGCTGCAAAATATCCCCGGAATATGGAGTATTGGCGAAAAAACATTTTTGAATTGTGTTAATCTTAGGACTGTCATTTTAAGCGACGAAGTTGATTATATTGCAGATGATGCCTTTGAGGGCTGCGACAAGGATAAGCTTGTTATTTACTGCCCGGAAGGCTCTTATGCCGAGCAATATGCAAGGGAAAACGGCTTTAAATATAAGACAATGAAAATGGCATATAATACGAGTGAAGGCATGGACATAGAAAAGGATATATTCAACAAATATACATATCTTGAAAACAATCCCGACATTGTTGCCCAATATAGATATGATGTGAACGATATCAAAAATCTTTATGATCATTGGCTTGAGTATGGAATAAAAGAGGGAAGAAAGGGCTCCGATATATTTGATGTCAAATATTACATAGAGCACAATCCCGAGGTAAAGGCAAAGTATGACGGCGATTATTATGGGGCATATCTGCACTACATAACGGAAGGCTATTATTATGGCTTGCCGACTATCGCCCCGTCCTCTGAGCCCTCGACGGAGAATGTCACCTCCGCGCCGGGCACGGAAAACTCCACTGAAGCTGCCACGACTGCAAAACATAGCGGCGGCGGAGGAGGCGGAGGAGGAAGCTCTGTGTCCAAGACCACAACAACCACTACAGCCGTGACTACCGAAACGGAGACCCCCACAAAGCCTACCACACAGCAAAGGGAGGAGACCACAGAGGCAACAACGGCAGCGCCCCTTGAAATCAGAGTATCGATAGGCAGCAGCACGGCAAGTATAGGAAACGAAAGCTATGCATTGGACACTGCTCCGTATATTCAGGCGTCCAGCAATTCAACGCTTGTACCTCTCCGCTTTGTGGCTGTAGCCCTCGGCGGAATGGAAATGGGCAACATTGACACAAGCAAAAATATACTCTGGGATAACGCCTCAAAGACAGCAACGGTGATTGCGGGAAACAAAACTGTCAAATTTACGGCAGGCAGCAATATTATGCTTGCAAATGACAGCGAGATCCCCATGCCAAACGGCGCCGCTGCGGAGATAAATAACGGCAGGATGTTTGTACCATTCAGAGCCCTCGGAGATGCTCTCGGAGTACAGACCGACTGGGAAAATGACACCAAGACGGCAGTCTACAAAATGAAATAAATATAAATTGGATTTAAAACAGCTCCCTAGGGGAGCTGTTTTAGCGTGTCGATAAACACCTTATTGTATGAAATTTAGCGGGCGAGCAATGCTCGCCCCTACGAGTGATTAGCTCGCATTGTGGTTTGTAGGGGCGTGCATTGCACGCCCGAATATAACATTTTTTTATTTTTTGAATTTTTCGACAGTCTGACAGCTCCCTAGGGGAGCTGTTTGGCTTTTATAAATACGCTAAAAAACCGCATAAAAAAAGCTTGTTATCCGTTTGTTTTAAACAGATAACAAGCTAACCTTCAAAATCTTCTGAAATCATTTTAATCACACTTTCATTTTTTTTATTTGTGGTTTTATTTTTTTTGTGTATTAATAAAGGAGTAATTTAATTGAAAATGAAAATCTTTTTTATGTTTTTTATTTTACTTATTAACTTCTACTTCACTCATTAACCTTTACTTTTTTAGTTTTTTACATCCTTGATGTAATCTTTATCGATATTCTGTTTTGTTTTCGGTCTTAAATCTTCAAGTGTTAAAATCTTTATTAATGGTTTTGCTATTTATTGGGTTATGTTTGATCATTCTATCCATTAATTTTTGACGGTTTGTCTTTTTTACCGCTTATTTTACATCTTCTCCGATTTTTCTGACCCTTCTATCTATTTCAATATGTCCTTGTCGTTACAGTCCTTCAGGTAGTATAAACGGATTTACGGCTAATTTATTTTTTATAAACAGTCTATTGGATCATTCTGATATATACTTCCTTTAATACTGTAAGACCAAATTACCTGCCGGGTTCAACTCACTCCCTTCTGATTTGCTTTTGAACTGTAGTTATAACTTATAAGTTATCTTATGTATATATAATAACCTATATCTTACCTTTTGTCAATAGTATTTATATTAATATTCTGTAAATTAGATTAATAAATTGTAAATTGCATAAAACTGCGCTTGCCTTATACTTTTCACATTTTCCTACTTTTAAATAAAATGTATTGCAAAGGATATTGTTTATATGTTACAATATACACAAATAAAGTAAAAACATAGGAGGTAATATTATGGCGGTAATAAATATTCTGGACTGCGGCGCTGTGGGCGACGGAAAGACTCTCTGCACGGGAGCTATAGCCACGGCTGTGGACAAGTGCGCAAGTGCGGGCGGCGGCAAGGTTTATGTGCCTGCGGGTACATATCTCACGGGTCCCATTTTTTTGAAAAGCAACATTGAGCTGAATCTTGAAGCGGGCGCAACATTGCTTTTTTCAAACAACATCGAGGACTATCCCGTTGTCAATTCTCGCTGGGAGGGCGTCAAAAGAGAGTGCTACGCTTCTCTTATAAACGCTTACAACGAGGAAAATATATCCATAACGGGCAGAGGTACGCTCGACGGTCAGGGTCAGTTCTGGTGGGATATTTTCAGAGCTAAGCAGAACAAATATCCAAGACCCAAAATGATAGCGCCCTATGAGTGCTCCAATGTGCTCATCGACGGCGTTACGCTCAAAAATTCGCCGAGCTGGACTATAAACACCATACTTTGCGACAATATCACTATAAATAATGTTACAATAAAAAATCCGTATGATTCGCCCAATACCGACGGCATCGATCCCGAATCCTGCACAAATATACATGTTTCAAACTGTCATATAGATGTGGGCGACGACTGCATAGCCATAAAAGCGGGCACGGAGGATACGGAGGAAAGAATACCCTGCAAGAACATAGTCATTGAAAACTGTACTATGGTGCATGGTCACGGCGGAGTGGTTCTCGGCTCGGAGATGAGCGGCGGCATAGTAAACGTTGCTATATCCAACTGCGTGTTTGAAAATACCGACAGAGGCATAAGGCTCAAGTCAAGGCGTTTCAGAGGCGGTGCCGTAGAGGATATAAGAGTGGACAACGTGATCATGGAAAATGTGCTCTGTCCATTTATAGCAAACCTCTATTATATGTGGGGACCCCGCGGTATGGATCCGGAGACCTGCGACAAGAACCCCGCTCCCGTCACAAAGGATACGCCCGCCTTCAGAAGGCTGCATTTTTCAAACATGACCTGCAAGAGAGTCAACGCTGCGGCAGGCTATTTCTACGGACTTGCGGAGATGTATGTTGAGGACTGCACATTTGAGAATGTATATATCGAGATCGCCGAGAACGCCGTTCCGGGCATACCCGCCATGCTTGTGGGCGCAGAGGAGGTCAAGGAAAAGGGCTTCTATATGTGCAACACAAGGGGCATAAAGTTCAACAACGTTACCGTTGTGGGCGTTGACGGACCTGCTTTCGAGATAGAAAACAGCGAGGATATGGTATTCTCAAACTGCATTAACAAAAACAACAAATCGGGTGCAGAGCTTGTAAAACAGACTAATGTTAAAAATTGTAAAATAATGTGATAAAATGCCCTTTAAAAGAGCCTTATCCCAAGGAGAAATTTGCTATGGAAGATAATAGACATTCAGGCATTTATTATATTTTGACTGCCGCTCTTGCGGTATGTCCCTTTGTCATAGATTTTACCGATCACAACGGAGTGCATATGCCCAATATTGCCGGTTTTCCGCGACACATTGAGATGGAAAAGGGCGCAATACTGTATTTGGCGGTGCTTGTGCTTATTGTTGTGCTCTCACGCTATGTGAATGTCAATAAAAGGGAAAAAAGAATGTCTGCTTGTCTTTCACTGTTTTTTGCTCTTGGCGTAGTTTTCGGCAGGAGTTATGAAATGGTGGGCTCGTGGGAATTTGTATTCGGTTCGGGTTCTGGCTTTATTGCTTCATGCGCAATGACAGCGGGCTATGCCATAGCGTTTTACTATTGCCTCAGCGCCTTCATAACATTTATAAACGGTTATAAGGGGGGGGGTATACGACTTTTCGCTGTGGCTTGACCGTTTCCTTTCCAAAAAAGGACTCCTTAAAATATGGCTCGCTCTTATGCTTTGTTGGCTCCCGCATATTATAATAAACTATCCGGGTATAATACATTATGATTCGGGCGAAATGCTTTCATCATATATGAATCATACCCTTTACAATCATCATCCCTTGCTTCAGACTATATTCTGGGGAGGCTTTGTGTGCGGAGTTGAGCATATAACCGGCTCTTATAACATAGGCGTGTTCCTGTTTGTTCTGTTTCAAAGCTTATACGGCAGCTTTATAACGGCGCTCTGTCTTGACTATGTGTATAAAAAGAAATATCCCGTTATTGCCGTATTTGTTTCATTCTGCGTGATCGGGCTTTCGCCTGCTTTTGCCAGACACGCCACTACGGTATGCAAGGATTCCAATCATACATTTTACTTTTTGCTCATGCTCTGGTTCATGGCAAAGATAATGGATATGAAGGACAGTGTATGGACAGAACGAAAAAATATACTTTACATTGCAGGCTTTATATTGTCATTGCTTCTTGTGGCATTTTCAAAAAAGAGCGGCATTTATGTTGTCATACTTACGGCGCCGTTTATGCTCCTGTATCTTTTCCGATATAAAAAATGCTTTGCTTTTGTGCTTGTATCGTTCATTATAGGCATAGCAGTCGTTAATTCCGTTGAATATGCCATTAATAATGTGTGGCACATAGGAAATGACGACACGAGAGAAAGCTATTCCATACCGTTCCAGCAGACTGCCAGATTTGTAAGGGACTACGGCGAGGATGTCACGGATGAGGAAAGAAAGATTATAGACGCCGTGCTGGACTATGATGCTCTCGGCTCGGTATACAGACCCGATCTGTCCGATCCCGTAAAGGCAACATATAAGACAGGCTCCACGGATGAGGAACTTTCCGAATATATGGGCGTATGGTTCAGGATGTTTTTCAGACACCCCACGGTATACATTCAGGCAACGCTCAACAACACCTACGGATATTTTTATCCCGAAAATATCGGAGTTTATAAGGATCTTCTGTTTACATCCGAATGCATAGATGAAAGTAAAATATTTGCGCCTGAGGCACTTAAGGATTTTTCGTTCAAATTCCGTGATTTTTTGATGAAGTTCAGAGACATACCGGTAATAGGACTTTCCATGAGCCTGGGATTTTATGTGTGGATGGATATATTTATAATGGCTTATTTTATGCTTTTCAGAAGGGACAAAAAATTTGCCGTTATCAATATTCCGGTGCTTGTCACTTTGCTGACGTGCATTGCTTCGCCCGTGAACAATACCATGCGCTATGGTCTTCCCATAATGTTTGCGGCGCAGATATTGATATGTATGTGTTTCAGGAGCAAAAGCGAGGAAGAAGGCTATGAATGAAAATGAAAATATAATAATACTCACCGACAGCAAGGGCAATGAAATAGAAATGGAATTTCTGGATGTCATAGAATACGGCGGTCACAGCTATGCCGTTATGGCAATGGAGGGTGCCGACGAGGTCGTCATTATGGAACAGACCATAAATCCCGACGGCAAGACGGCAACCTATGAGGATGTGCTCAATGATGAGGTGATAAATAAGGTATTCGATATCTTTATTAATGAAAACTGATAAAAGAGGTATGCGCCGCGCATACCTCTTTTACTTTATAATTTATAAATTGCTCTTTATCTTGTCTATTATTTCTTTATACTCCGCGTCGCTCAGATACTTGGGCGGATTGACGTTCATCTCGAATGTACCGCCGAAGCCGTAGCCATCCTTCTGCTTGGGCACGATGTGTACATGAAGGTGCGGAAGTGTGTCGCTGAACATACCGTAGTTTACCTTTGCGGGATTTACGCTCTTCATTATAGCTCTGCCTACCGTCTGCATATCGCTTATGAATGCTGCGGAATCCTCTGCGTTCAGCTCCGTAAAGTCAACATTGTGCTCCTTATAGGCTATAACACATCTGCCGTAGTAGGTCTGCTCCTTGAAAAGATAGAGCTTGCACACCTTGAGGTCTGCAATGTAAATCATGAGCGAATCCAGCTTTTCCTTGTTCTTGCAGTATAAACAATTTTCCATAATATTTTCCTCCTCGTATATTTTTTACTATTTTTATTATAATTCTTTATTTTGCGGCTGTCAACAAATTGCTGTAATTTTTTTATATATATTGTTGACAATCGTATGCAAAATATGTTATTGTATTACTATATAATCATAATTTAAAATTAAGGGGATGACTATGTGTTTGACTTGATAGGTGAATTTTGGTATGTTTTTCTGGCAATGCTTTTTGTCATAAATCTTGCCTTTGCCGTGTTCGTTGTTTTCTTTGAAAAGAAAAACCCCGGTGTGATATGGGCTTGGCTCATGGTGCTTTCATTCCTGCCCTATTTTGGATTCATAATATATCTTATATTCGGATTTGAAGGCAGAAAGCACAAATGGTTCGAGAAAAAGAGCGAGGAAGACAAGCAGATATACCGCGAGCTTTCGGCTAAATATCCCGAAATAGCAAAGAATACCCTGCCCACAAAATTTGAGGAGAGAATAATACCTCTTGAGCACACATGGCACCTTAATAACTTTGTGCGTATGAATTACAACAGCTCCGACAGCATCTACAGACACGGAAATTCCGTAAAAGCCTTTCATGAGGGCAGAGCTAAGTTCAAAAGCCTTATGGAGGATATAAAAAACGCCAAAGATTATGTATACATGGAGTATTACCTTGTCCATGACGACAGGCTCGGCAATGCCATTGTAGATCTTCTTGCGGAAAAAGCAAAGCAGGGCGTTGAGGTCAAGCTTCTCTACGACGGTATGGGCAATGTGCGCAACAGCTCCGCCTTTGCCAAAAAGCTCACGGATGCGGGAGGCGAGGTCAGAATATTCCTGCCGCCAAAGGGCATAAGGATAAATTACAGAAACCATAGAAAAATAACCGTTATAGACGGCAAAACAGGCTATGTGGGCGGACTTAACATAGGCGATGAATATGTGAGCGAGAAAAAACGCTTCGGCTTCTGGCGCGACAGCCACATAAAGATCAAAGGCGAGGCGGTCTATGATCTCCAGCTGCGCTTTATAATGGATTGGAACTTCACCAAGGGCGAAAAAATGGAGATATCCAAAAGACATTTCCCCGACATCGAAAAAACGGACGGCAATGTGGATATGCAGATAGTATCCAGCGGACCCGATACCAAATGGGATAATATATACAACGGCTATTTCAGAATGGTGACGGAGGCAAACAAGAATATATATATCGAATCACCTTATTTTGCGCCTGATGAGGGACTTCTCAACGCGCTTAAAACAGCCGCCATATCGGGAGTGGATGTGCGTATAATCATTCCCGCAAAGCCCGATCATCCCTTTGTTCATTCATGCAGCTTAAGCTACATGGGCGAGCTTATAGAGGCGGGAGTAAAGTGTTATGAATACAAGAAGGGCTTTATACATTCCAAGGTTATGACAATAGACGGCGTTGTCGTGTCCGTCGGTACAGCCAATATGGACATAAGGAGCTATAAGCTCAATTTCGAGGTGAACGCTTTTATGTATAATTCCGAGGTTGCGGCGGATTTTGACAGACAATATCTCAAGGATATAGAGGACAGCGTTGAAATAACGGCTGAAAGATATAAAAACAGAGGAATAGTAAAGAAGGTGCAGGAGTCATTCGCAAGACTTATATCACCGCTTCTGTAAAATAAGGAGGTACTTATATGACAAAGCTTTTATATCAGGGACACGGCAGCTTTAGGCTTACGCTTGCTTCGGGAGAGGTCATTTATATAGATCCCTTTGCGGGCGAGGGCTATGACCTTCACGCCGACCTCATACTTGTGACGCATCAGCATCATGACCACAACAATACAGATATTATGCCTCACTCCGACAAGTGCATAATATTCCAGAACTATGACGCAATAACAGAAAACGGCTATGCATCATTTGATTTTGCCGGCGCTCATATCGAAAGCGTTCCGGCTTACAACAAAAATCACGATATAAAACAATGCGTGGGCTATGTCATAACAATAGAGGGCAAAACGCTTTATTTCGCGGGTGACACATCAAAGACGGAATATATGAAAGAGCTTGCAAAAAGAGATATTGAATATGCCTTTTTGCCCACGGACGGCATATACAATATGGATATACCCGAGGCTATAGAGTGCGCGGAGATCATAAAAGCAAAGCACACGGTTCCCGTGCATATGTCACCGGGAAAGCTTTTTGAAAGGAAAAGGGCGGAAAAATTTGTTACCTCCTCGGCACTTATCGTTGAACCGGGAGATACAATAGAGTGGGAATAACTGACAAAAATAATTTCTTGTTTTTTAGAGCGTACTATGATATACTGCTATTATCCTGATTTGAGGAGACTACCAAATATGCG
>CANQVZ010000058.1 GCA_947627425.1 uncultured Clostridia bacterium
CAAGTCCACATATATGCGTCAGACGGCGCTTCTTGTGCTCATGGCGCAGGCGGGCAGCTTTATACCCGCAAGCTCTGCCAAAATAGGCATAACCGACAGGATATTCACAAGAGTGGGCGCTTCGGACGATCTTGCTACGGGTCAGTCCACATTTATGGTGGAGATGGTGGAGGTTGCCAATATACTCAACAATGCCACATCAAAAAGTCTTTTGATACTCGATGAAATAGGCAGGGGTACATCCACCTTCGACGGACTCAGCATAGCCTGGGCGGTGCTTGAATACATAGCCCAAAACATAAGCGCCAGAACACTTTTCGCAACACACTATCACGAGCTGACAGAGCTTGAAGGCAAGGTAAAGGGTGTAAAGAATTACTGCGTAAGCGTAAAGGAGCAGGGCGAAAATATTATTTTCTTAAGAAAAATAACGGAGGGCAGCACCGACAGGAGCTACGGCGTTCATGTTGCAAGGCTTGCGGGCGTTCCCTCTGTCGTTGTAAAGCGCGCCGACACTATACTCGACATACTTTCCAGAGAAGAAAATATACTGGATATGCAGGTGGAGGATTTCGATTACAATGTAGGTCCCGCCGATAAGGAAGACGACAAATTCAGAGAGATTGCGCAGGAGCTTGAAGATGTAAACATTGACGCCATAACGCCCTTTGAGGCAATGCAGAAGCTGTACGAGCTCAAACAGCGCTTTGGCGCCCATAAAGAATAGAGGTATAAACTATGAACAGCATCCGTTTGCTTGAAAACAGTCTTATAAACAAAATCGCCGCGGGCGAGGTCGTGGAGCGTCCCGCCTCGGTCGTAAAGGAACTGGTTGAAAATTCCATAGACGCGGGAGCCGACAATATAACCGTTGAGATAAAGGACGGCGGTATCGGGCTTATAAAAATAACGGATAACGGCAGAGGCATACCCTCAGACGAGGTCAGGACTGCCTTTATGCGCCATGCCACAAGCAAATTGAGAAGTCTTGAGGAGCTTGACGACATAATGACGCTTGGCTTCAGAGGCGAGGCTCTTTCAAGCATTGCCTCCGTGTCAAATTCCGAGATGGTCACAAGAACGGCTGACAGTCCCGTAGGCACAAGAATAGTGTTAAACGGCGGAGTTGTGGAGAGGGAAGAAGAGGCTGCCGCAAACGAGGGTACTGTATTTACTATGAAAAACCTTTTCTATAACACCCCCGCAAGGCGTAAATTCCTCAAAAAACCTGCCGCAGAAGGCAGCTATGTTTCCGAAACCGTTTCAAGGCTTGCAATGGGACATCCGGAGGTAGCCATAAAGTATATAAACAACGGAAACACCATATTGCAGACGGACGGCAAGGGAGATCTAAGAACGGTCGTAATGTATATATACGGCAGGGAAACAGCCTCCAAAATGCTGGATATTCGTTATAAGAAGAATGGTTTTGAGCTTAAGGGTCTTATTGCAAAGCCCGAAATTTCAAGAGGCAACAGAAGCTATGAAAATTTCTTTATAAACGGCAGATATATAAAGAGTGCCGTTGTCCAAAATGCGGTCGAGCAGGCGTGCAAGGGCAAACTCATGGTCGGCAAGTTCCCCGTTTTTGTGCTCGATCTCAGGGTCCCGGAGGGCACGGTCGATGTGAATGTCCATCCCACAAAGCTCGAGGTCAGATTTTCGGATGAAAATATGGTATACGATATTGTTTATAATGCCGTTTCAAAAGCGCTTTCGCAGACGGAGCTCATACCCGATGTCACATGGGATAAGCCCGCAAAGCCAAAGCCCATGGGCGTGCAGTCTACTATCGAGGATATAAGAAAGCCCGAAGCGCCTAAAAATGAAAATGTATACGCTTTCAGAGAAGAACCGTCCAAGAATAAGGATGAAAAGAAGAACAGTATTTTAAGCGCAATGGATAAGCTTTACGCCAATGAGAATACTAACAAAGAGCCGAAAGAGTCGGATAAGCAGTATTCTAAAGTAGAGGATGAAAAGCCCGACAAAGCGGATAAAAAAACAGAAATCCAAAAAATAAATATAGAGGAAAATAAGCCCGCAAGAAAGCCGTTTTTTACAAATTACAGAATTGTCGGACAGATTTTTGCAACCTACTGGATAGTGGAGCAGAACGACAAAATGTATATGATAGATCAGCACGCCGCTCACGAAAGGGCGCTCTATGAGGAGCTTATAAAAAAATTCAAGACAGACAGCATTTCAAGTCAGCAGCTTCTCCAACCCATAGCCGTAAACCTAAGCGAGAGCGAAAAGCTTATTGTTGAGGAAAATATGGAGCTTCTGGAAAGCTTCGGTTTTGAGATAGAGGAGTTCGGAGCGAGGACATATGCCGTAAGAGCCGTGCCCTATGTTTTTGATTCTCCCGGAAATATAAGCTTTTTTATGGATATAGTGGATGCGCTTGCGGATAAAAATATAAAGAATCTATACGACACAAAGGAGGACGCCATAGCAACCATGAGCTGTAAGGCTGCCGTAAAGGGCAACAACAGGCTTAGCTACAGCGAGGCGCAGGAGCTTATACAAAGGCTTTTGAAATTAGAAGATCCCTTTACTTGTCCTCATGGCAGACCAACTATAATAGAGATGTCAAAGTATGAGCTTGAAAAGAAATTCAAGCGTATTCAGAATTAGGAGAGATCATATGATAGGTATAGATCAAATCATTTATTTCCTGCTCGATGCCGTAACTATTTTAATAGTTGTTACGGTGTTTGAGTTTTCAAAGGCGCTTATGTCCACCCTTCAGGGAGATAAGCTGCCCGGGAATCAAGGTATGCTCACATTGAATCCCTTTAAATTCTTTGAGCCTATAGGCTTTATATTGTTTCTTATGTGCGGCTACGGCTGGGGCAATCCCGTTGAGACCTCAAGCAGATATTATAAAAATAAAAAAAGGGGCATACTCATCACCTATGTTATGCCCATTATAATTTGCGTTGTGTTTGCGGTAGCCGTCAATATATGCGCGGCGCTTCTGGCGCTTGCGGGAAATGCGGGCTATATATCATATGCCGTGCTTTTTCTCGGCATTATGGCAAAGAACTTTGCGGCAATAGCGGTGTTTAATTTGTTGCCCGTATATCCTATGGCAGGCAGCAATATAATACGCTGTTTTTTGAATCCAAATCAAGCCATAGCATATTCACAGTATGAAAAGCCCCTACAGATATTTATAGTTTTTCTGCTTGTGCTGGGGCTTCTTCCCCGTGTGCTTGATGTAGTGGTAAATATAATAGTCTAGCTTATGCAGTTTGTTTTTATGAGGTTTTTATATGAATGACAATGCCGACACACAGATAAGGCTTGAAGTGTTCGAGGGACCTATGGACCTGCTTTACAGCCTTATAGTCAAAAACAAGATAGATATCTACGATATTCCGATAGCTCTTGTCACGGAGCAGTACCTGGAATATATAAACAAGATGAACAAATACAATATGGAAAATATAAGCGAATTTCTTGTTATGGGCGCAACACTCATTGAAATAAAGTCAAAGCTTCTGCTCCCTGTGGAGGTCGATGAAAACGATGAAGAAATCGACCCAAGAGAGGAGCTTGTAAGACGGCTTATAGAGTACAAGCGTTTCAAAGGCATTGCCACGGATTTTGACGAAAAGCAGAGAAACGCAGGCTATACATATTACAAGGATATAGATTCCGAGCTTATAAAAAAGATAAGACAGGATGTGCCTAAGGAGGCTTCGGACATATTGAACGGAGCCACGGGCGAGCTGTTGTTCATGGCTTTTAGGGAGGTTTTAAGGCGCAGAGAGCTTAAGACCGACAAAATACGAAGCACCTTCAATTCCGTAGACAGAGAGGAATTCACTCTTGAACAGAAGGTCACGGAGCTTAAAGCGCTTATATCAAGTAAAAAGCGCTTCAGCTTCTTCTCGGCTTTCAGAGATGACAGCAGCAAAAACGAGATAGTTACTACCTTCCTTGCAATGCTCCAGATGATAAAGGAAAAGCAGATACGCATAGTTCAGGAAGAAAATTTTGAGGATATAACGATAACTGCTTATGAGGAGGCGGGCTGAAAATGACAATACAAGAGCTTGAAGCGGTCATAGAGGCAATACTTTTTGCATCGGGTGAGGCTGTCGCTCTCAAGGATATGGCATATGCCACGGAGCAGGATGAAAATACACTTAAAAGCGTCATAGAAAACCTTGCCGACAAATATACATATGAAAACAGAGGTATAAGGATAATACAGGTCGGCGGCGGCTATCAGATGTGTACCGATAAGAGCTGTTTTGACTATATCAAAAAGCTCTATCAGGCGCCTACAAGGAAAACTCTTTCCACCACACTTCTTGAAACTCTCGCCATCATCGCCTACAAACAGCCCGTTACAAAGGGTCAGATAGAGGAGATAAGGGGAGTGAGTGCAGACCACGCCGTGAACCGCCTTGTGGAATATGGACTTGTGAGCGAGCAGGGCAGACTTGACGCTCCCGGCAAGCCCATATTGTTCGGCACCACGGATGAATTTTTGAGATACTTCGGCTTTGCGTCGCTTGAAAATCTGCCCGTCACGGCGGATAATACAGAGCAGCTAAGGCTGGAGGCAGAAGCCGAGATAGGCGGCATAACGGATAAGCAATAGCTATAAGGAACATCAAATTTGACTTTATATAGCCCCTGTAGTATAATTAACATAAATTTCAGAAAGGAGATTACTGTGCTATGCAGAACATTAAAACAGAAATACTTGAAATTTTGGAGAAAAACAGCAGAGTAAGTCTTGAAGATATGGCTGCCATGCTGGGAGCGACCGTAGACGAGGTCGCGGCGGCTATGGACAGCATGGAAAAGGATAACATAATTTGCGGATATACCACCCTTGTAAACTGGGACAAGACCGACAGAGAATTTGTAACAGCCATGATAGAAGTAAAGGTCACGCCCCAGAGAGACAGGGGATTTGAAAAAATTGCCGAAAGGATATATCTCTTTGACGAGGTAAAGGCGGTATATCTCATGGCGGGCGCATACGATCTGCTCGTCATGATGGACGGCAAGAACATAAGCGAAATTTCAAGCTTTATCTCGAATAAGCTTTCACCCATAGACAATGTTTTGAGCACGGCTACTCATTTTGTGCTCAAGAAGTATAAGGATCATGGAGTTGTCATCGAGAAAAAGCACGAGGATGACGAAAGGATGATAGTTACACCATGATGAAGCCACAGGATTTTATAGCCGATAAGGTCAGAGTTATGCCTTTTTCGGGTATAAGAAAATTTTTTGATATAGCAAGTGAAATGGAGGGCGTTATATCCTTGGGCGTTGGCGAGCCCGATTTTGAAACGCCATGGGCAATAAGAGAAAAGGGCATATATAACCTTGAAAAGGGAAGAACGGTCTATTCCTCCAATTCGGGACTTATGGAGCTGAGAGAGGAAATAAGCAAATACCTCCAAAGAAAGATAAACTGCACATACTGTCCCAAGGATGAAATAATAGTTACCGTAGGCGCAAGCGAGAGCATCGACCTTGCCTTAAGAGCCATAATAAATGCGGGCGACGAGGTGCTTGTGCCCGAGCCTTCTTATGTTAGCTATAAGCCCTGCGTGTCTATGGCAGACGGAGTGCCCGTAGTTGTCAACACCAAGGCGGAAAATAATTTCAAGCTCACCGTGGACGATATAAGGGACAAAATAACGCCCAATACAAAGGCGCTCATACTGCCTTTCCCCAACAATCCCACGGGCGCTATAATGGAAGAAGACGACATTCTCTCTCTTGCGGAATTTTTAAAGGACAAGGACATACTTGTCATAAGCGATGAGATATATTCCGAACTCACATACGGAGGCAAGAAGCATGTTTCCATAGCATCCATAGACTATATGCGTGACAAGACCATAGTCATAAACGGCTTCTCAAAGGCTTATGCCATGACGGGCTGGAGACTCGGTTATGCGGCAGGACCCAAGGAAATAATGTCTGCTATGGTCAAGATACATCAATATTGCATAATGTGTGCGCCCACCACAAGCCAGCACGCGGCTGTAGAGGCTTTAAAGAACTGCGATGATGAGGTGGAAAGGATGCGCAGGGAATATGACCGCCGCCGTCGTTTTATGCGCAAGGGCTTTCTGGATATGGGGCTTGACTGCTACGACGCGCAGGGAGCGTTCTATCTCTTCCCCTGCATAAAATCAACGGGCTTAAGCTCCGATGAATTTTGCGAAAGACTGCTTTTTGAGGAAAAGGTTGCAGTCGTACCGGGCACCGCTTTCGGCGAGTGCGGAGAGGGCTTCATAAGATGCTCCTACGCTTATTCCGTGGAGGAAATAAGGATAGCGCTTGAAATAATAGCAAGGTTTGTAGAAAGGGTAAAAAAAGAAAGAGGGTAATTGTATGGCTTACGAAAAGCTTACCGACATAATAAGAGAAAGCAATAACATAGTATTTTTGGGCGGAGCGGGTGTTTCCACCGAGAGCAACATACCCGATTTCAGAAGCGCCGACGGACTTTATGCCGCAAAGAATGAATATGGCTATCCGCCCGAGGTGCTCATAAGCCGAACATTTTTCGACAGAAACAAGGAGGTTTTCTTTGACTATTACAAGAAAAATCTCATATGCCTTGATGCCAAGCCGAATCCTGCGCATTACGCTCTTGCCGAGCTTGAAGAAATGGGAAAGCTCAAGGCCGTTGTCACTCAGAATATAGATGGTCTGCACCAGCTTGCGGGCAGCAAAAAGGTCTATGAGCTTCATGGCAGCGTCCACAGAAACTTCTGCATGAAGTGTTACAGCTTCTATAGCGCAGAGGATATAATGGCTATGGACGGTGTGCCTCATTGCAGCAAGTGCGGAGGCGTTATAAAGCCCGATGTCGTGCTCTATGAGGAAGGACTTGACGATGCCACGTGGAACGGAGCATACTCCGCAATACGCAGCGCAGATGTCCTCATAGTCGGCGGAACTTCGCTCGTTGTCTATCCTGCGGCAGGTCTTGTGGGCATATATAGGGGCGATAAGCTCGTTCTTATAAATAAGAGCGCCACATCATACGATACGCAGGCATCGCTTGTCATAAATGACAAGATAGGAGTTGTGCTCTCCGAGGTAATGAAGCAGCTCAAAAATAAATAAAAAAATACAAAAAATTGTTGACAATGTATAAATTGTATGCTAAAATAATGTTTGTGTCCGAGCTTGGAAAAGCTCGGCAAACCATGGGAGCATAGCTCAGCTGGGAGAGCATCTGCCTTACAAGCAGGGGGTCATAGGTTCGAGCCCTATTGTTCCCATCCGTGGCGGGATAGCTTAGCTGGCTAGAGCGTCCGGTTCATACCCGGAAGGTCGGCGGTTCAAGTCCGCCTCTCGCTATTAAAAAGCCTGTAAACCTCGTGTTTACAGGCTTTTTTGTTTGCTTTCAAAATTCTTTTTGCCCATTTTATTTGGCGCCTGTTTATAAAATCTGCGCGCAAAAAGGATTTTTTTATTTTATGCCGTATATAATTATTAAGAGGTGATGCAAATGACTATAAGAGAGAGAACGGAAAAATTTGAGGAGGAAATATTAAGTCCCTATGCTTCAAGGAGCAAGGAAAGCAGGGGAAGAAAAACTCCCGAAGAACCCTGCGACATAAGGACCTGCTATCAGCGTGACAGAGACAGGATAATACATAGCAAGGCTTTCAGAAGGCTTATGCATAAAACACAGGCGTTCATATCTCCCGAAGGCGATCACTACAGAACAAGACTGACACATACTCTTGAGGTGTCGCAGATAGCAAGGACTATAGCTACGGCGCTTCTTTTAAATGAAGACCTTACGGAGGCGATAGCCCTCGGTCATGACTTGGGTCACACTCCCTTTGGGCATCTCGGCGAGGAGGATCTTAATAATGTTGTGCCGGGAGGCTTTCATCACAATGAGCAGAGCGTAAGAGTTGTGGAAAGGATAGAAAAAAACGGCAGAGGTCTGAACCTTTCTCATGAGGTGCTCGACGGCATACTCAACCACAGAGGAGCAGGCTCACCCAAGACGCTTGAGGGCAAAATAGTGCAAATCTCCGACAAAATAGCATATGTAAATCACGATATAGACGACGCCATAAGGGCGGGAATAATAACGGACAAGGATCTTCCCGGCGACTGTGTGGCAGTTTTGGGCGATACCTGTAGAAAAAGAATAGACTTTCTTATAAGAAATATAATAAAGAACAGCGAGGGGATAAACGATATCCGCCTTGACGAAAATGTGAGAGAGGCGCTTTATAAGCTGCGCGGCTTTATGTTCAAAAATGTATATAATTCGGGTATGCTAAGTGAGGAAAGAAAAGGCTACGGAGTGTTTTTGAGCGTGCTCTACGGCTACTATAAGGATAATTTTGACGAGGTTCCGGAGGAGTTCAAGCAGAATTATGACAACAATACCGACGAGCATTACCGCGAGAGGATAGTTGTGGATTATATTGCGGGAATGACAGACCGCTACGCAGGAAATGTCTATAATAAGCTCGGCAGTAAATTGAGAAATTATTTATAATTGCCAAAATAAAAAAGGATATTATAAATTTTTGTCGAAAATTAATTTAAGATAAGTTTTATGCAATGCTTTGGTGGGGGTATTTATGAGCTACTATCCCGGAGAGGTTATAGACGATATTCGTTCGGGCAATGATATAGTTGATGTGATAGGGCAGTATGTGAGCCTTAAAAGGAGCGGCAGCTCCTATGTGGGGCTTTGTCCTTTCCATAATGAAAAAACTCCGTCCTTCCATGTTCACAGGGAGGGACAGTATTTCCATTGCTTCGGCTGCGGCGCGGGCGGAGATGTCATAGGCTTTATAATGAGGCATAATAACCTTGCTTATCCCGAAGCTGTGCGTTTTCTTGCGGAGAGAATAAGCTATATACTGCCGGAGGCGGATATGTCGGGCGACTATGCCGCAAGGAAGGAGCTAAAGCAGAACCTCTATGAAATACATAGGATAGCAGCAAGGTTTTATTATGATAAGCTCAACTCGGATATAGGCAAAAACGCCGTGGAATACCTCGACAAAAGAGAGGTAAGCCTAGGAGCAAGACGAAAATTCGGTTTGGGCTATTCTCCCATAGCAAGGGGAGCGCTTTATAATGAGCTTAAGTCAAAGGGTTTTTCCGACGAACTCATAACCAAAAGCGGACTTTGCTACAAGAGGGATAATTCGGGATTTTACGATAAGTTTTTCAACAGACTTATGTT
>CANQVZ010000059.1 GCA_947627425.1 uncultured Clostridia bacterium
TAAGATAAAAGCCGAAAGCGCCTATGGTGCCCACAAGCACTATGACCGACATAAATAAAAATGCCTCCGCATCCCACACGCCCGTGAAAATATAGGGCCTTGTGTATAAGCTCAGCACAAGCCCGCCCAAAAGCATGGCAGAGCCGAGAACGGGTATTGTGCCGTATTTCTGCATCAAGCCCGAGGGCAGGAGGTTATAGAGTATCACTGTGAAGGCGGATATTATGCCCCACACAAAGGCTTTGTGCGATATGGCAAGGGAGTTTATATGTCCGTGAGTGGATATGAAAAACACTCCCGCAAGCGTGAGCACGAGCGCCAAAAGCTCCAAGCGCGAGGGTACGCGCCTTGCCTTGAGCGCAGTGAAGAGCATTATGGGCGCAGGCGCAGTGAACTGCAATATTGTGGCAGTCGCCGCATTTGAAGCCTCTATGCACACAAAGTATGTAAACTGACAGGCGCCCATGCCGAATACGGCAAAAAGCGCAAGCTGCAGCAGATCCCGCTTGCTTTTGAAAATTTCAAAAAAAGACGCGCGCATATTTTTGACAAGGAGAGTGACAAGGCACATTATAAGCCCTGCCGAAAGAAGCCTTATGCTGACGAGCCAATTTGCGCTTATGCCCTTGCTTGCGAACAAATGCTGTCCGCACACTCCGGAAATGCCCCAGAATATGCCGCCCGTTATGGTGAGAAATATGCCCTTTTTACTGCTGTTCATTCTTATCCGACCTCTTAAGTATTTTATTCGCCCCTTTTACGGAAAAAGCAAATATACCCCTCTTTGCCCAGCCCGCAGCAAAGGAAAGAACGAGCGAAAGCCCCGCAAGCAAAAATATCTTGGGAAAGCTTTGGGCAAAGGGTATTTTCTGCTTTATTATGTCCTTATATATAAAGCCGTCAAACATCTGACTGAAAAGATAGATTTCGAGAGAAACAAGGCTTACCGCCTTGAATGCCTTTTTTACATAGGCATTGTCCGAGCGTATGTCAAGGCATACAAGCATTATGAGCGCCGAGGCTATGAAGGCGTAAGGCGAGGAATAGCCGGAATTATTCTGATAGGCTATGAAGCGCCAGTCGAAAAACTCTCCCCTGCACCTGAAATAGGTGGATACCGACACAAGCACCGTTATGCCGAAAAGGAGCGCCATAGCGACGGATGGCTTTACCTTGAGCCTGTATTCGCTTAAGTAGCAGCCCATTATGTAATAAGCAAAGACATAGAGTATGAGCCAGCTTGAAGGCACTATATCCGCCGTGAGCGTGCCGAGGGAGGAAAGCGCAATAAGCGTGAGCAGGAATATTTCCTTCCTTGTTCTGCTGCCGAGCGCCTTATAAGCTATGTTGAAAAATGGCATTAAAAGGAGCATACATATATAAAGCCTTATGTACCAGCCGTATTCAAAATAGAGGAGCTTTGCAGCTATATAGGACAGGTTTACGGACTTGCCGTGGAAATAATAATCTACGAAAAGTCTTATGACCGTTATGAAAACATGAGTTGCCAGAAGCGGAAATATTGAAAAATAATGCTTTTTGGATATGGCGGCATTCGACTTGAAATAGCCCGAGATCATCATGAAAAGAGGCACCGCGCAAATACTGAGCCATCTTATGGCGCTCGGCAATATGAGCGAGGAGTCAAACCTCGTGTAGTAATAATAGGTCTCGCCGAAAAAATGGAGTATAGGCACAAGAATTACGGCGACCGTCCGCGCGATGTCGCCTCCGAGCTCTCTTTCGCCGCTGTGTATCCTTTCCTCGACCGTCACGGGCTTGAAGCGCCTGTCGATATAAAGCATTGCGGCAAAATACAGAGCCGTCAAAAATATGTATACCAAGGGAAAGCATACGCCGACAGCCTCCGCCGTGCAGTAGCCCGCAAGCAGGCTTATGTAAAGATATAAAAAATGTTTCGTGCCAAGCCTTATGTTCATGTCGCGCCCTCTTTAGTTTATATGTTCTATAAGAAGTATACCACACTTCGGAGCATTTAGCAATAAGCTGTGAGCAAAACAAAAAATGCGGTTCGGCAAACAGCGCCATAGAGCTTACGCCCGAGGAGCTTGAAAAATTTTCGCGCAGCGACCGTTGGATAGACATATGCAACGCTTTAAATTAAAAAAATTAAAAATTGCAAAAACCCCTTGAATTTTGCTTTGAATGGGTGTATACTTAATTTTGTTAATAGATATATGGCAAACTAATTGAAAAATTAGGACGCAAAGCCAAGGGTCTAAAGCTCGCAAGAGCAATGACAGCCGGTTGCCTGTTTTAAGTAAACAGAAAAAACTTTGTTTCCCCAATTATCCTTATATGTACGAAACGGAGCTGTTTTAAGACAGCATTTTCATTACATTGGGCAACTTTGGCAGAGATTCGGACTTCCTCCCAGATTTTTTGATTCTCTGTATACGGATTAAAGTATATTATCTATTTGGCTTATTATTTTTGCGGACAAATATATCTGTTAGTAAGGCTCTCCTTTTCCACTTTCCGAGGAGAGCTTTTTTTATTGTAAAAACAGGCTTTTCGGGAGATAGTAAATGTATAAAGCCGAATAAAAAATTCAGAACTCAATACAAAAAGTATGTGAATTTCAAAAGTTTTTGGATTTCATTCCAAAAAGTCTGTGATTTTAGAAAGTTTTTGGATTTCATTCCAAAAAGTCTGCGATTTTAGAAAGTTTTTGGATTTCATTCCAAAAAGTCTGTAATTTTAAAAAGTTTTTGGATTTCATTCCAAAAACTCAGACTGTTAAAAAAATAAAATCGGGCGTGCAATGATTGCAGCGAAAAGACTTATCATTGTATTTTGCTTGCAAAATACACTTGAACGACCATAGGTCGGCTTTCAGCGTAGCTGAAAGTGCTGAAAGCCCCTACAAACCACTATCTGTTCTAATTATTTTTCTGCACCGCTGCTGCAAACGGTTCTTCCAAGAACGCCTGTATTGTTTTCAGAACCTTATCGAAATCATCGGTCCTTGTGTTGATCTTTTTGCAGAAGGCTTTCCATTTCCTTTGCATTTCTGTATCATTTCCAAAGTTCATGACTTGTTTGAATTGTTCCGCCGTGAATTGATGCCCACGGTTTTCAAATGTCTTTTTCAGCGCTTCGGTGAGCGTTATCCCGTCAAAATCAAACTTGTTCGCAATATAGTATATATCGTAATAATCCTTCATCCGGCTGGAGAATTCCATAAGACTGAGGATGGCATCGAGCTTCTCGGCAACAGTCGTTTCCAGCGAATAGGTGTTGACCGTCGGAGCTTCAAAGCCATCAAGCTGTGTCGGAAGCTTTCGTTTTTCCTGCTTGGGTACGATAATATCCCCTATGCCAAAATCAATACCGAAGGGCGTTCTTGTATTTTTGATCCTTGCTACAAGGGAAGCGCCGATCCCGGCGTATTTCTTTGCCACTGCAATGGGCGCTATGTCTTTGATCTCAAATGCAATGTAATCGTTGCCGGTGTCGGCAGCAATGATCTCTTCCAATATTCCTTTGAGATGTTCGGGCGTGTTGGGAATCCTTCTCAAAAGAAAATCAACATCAACGGTAACACGGCTGTCAAAGTCGGTAATAGAATAGATGAAAAGTCCGCCTTTCAAAACGAGGTTGTCCGCATATTCAGACTTTTCCAAGCGGCGCAAAAATTCTTCTTGGCAAAAAAGCTGCAAACAAAGCTGATAGCTTCTGCCGCTTTCCTTTGCTTTGTTTTTTAACCGTGCCAGCACGGACATGGCAACATCAGCCATTCAGCAGCACCTCCATCACGCTCATTACTTTTTTGTATAGCTTCATTTTTTTTGCATACACGGACAGATTGGCAAGATTTTTTCGCTCATCTGCGGCATAAGCATTCAACGCCTTATTGAAGGTTTCATTATCGAGCTTCGTCCTATATTTAAAGCAATCACAAATGGTGCGTTCCCGATCATATATAGGGAGCATCACACCATTGAAGCTTTCAACGGTCTTTCCGATTGACAAATACTCCTTTTGAATGTAATAGGCTCTGATAGGAAATTCCTCAATGTTTCCGACTGCCCGTGATGCCGTTCTCGGTACGGCAACAGACCAGGCGCGGGGCGCAAAATCGCTGTATCCGTAATGAAACAGCGCGGACTCCACGCAAACGATCCCCTGCGGCAGCAGTTCGCGAAGCAGCTGTTCTTCTGTTATTTGATCGTTGTCCGGCAATTGGTACACTCCGCGCCGAATTCGTTCAATAAAACCTTCCTTGCACAGTGCTGCCACATCATATTTTTTTATACCTGCCGCAACGAAGTCGGTGGTTTTGGCTATTCCGCCGTTAGATTTGAGCACATTTTGTGCGATTTCCTTCTTATTCAAACAAGCACCAACTTTCCGCATACTGTTTTATATATTTGTACGCATTTATTATAACGTAAAAAAAGATATAATGCAATATCTAAATGCACACAATTTTTATTTTTTGCATGCCGATAATTAAAAGCGATTCGTGGCTTTTACGACACGCAAAAAATCCCCCGTTTCGGGGGATTTTATCACAATTTCCTATTTTGCAGCTGCGCAACGATATACGGCAGGGAGCTGAAATTATTTATAATATAGTCTGCGCCCGCCTGCTTGAATTTATCGTGCACTCTCTTTCTTTCGGCTGCCTTTTCCTTTTCGCTCAGGGCATCGAATTCCTCCTGCGAAAGTCCCATTTCTGAGCTTCCCTCTATTATGCCTACGGAGGTAACGCCCGCATTAAGTCCTTCCTTTATGTCGTTTACGGTGTCGCCCGCCTTTATAACATTTCTCACGGAGGTAGCGCCGAGCTTCTCCATATTTTTGAATATCATATAGGGATTTGGTCGTCCCTGTCCCTTGACCTGCTCGGAATTTATCCAGCAGTCCACATACACGCCCTTTGTGGCTGCAAACGCCGTAAGGTGCTCCATAATGTCCGTGGAATAGCTCGTGGTGGAGCCTATCTTTATGCCGCTTTCTCTCAGCGTTTCAAGCGTCTGTCTCACATATTCCTTGGGCGCGGAATAGGTCTCCAGATTTTCGAGCATATAGGTGTCGAAAGCCCTGTTGAGCTCGCGCACATCGCCCTCGTTGGGCTCCATACCCGTGTTCTTGTACCAGAGCTTGGACACTCTGTCGCTTTCGAGTATAGCCCTTATGTGGTCTACCTTTTCTATACCCATCTTCGCCCTTATTTCCTTTGTGGTCAGCTCAATATTGTAGTGCGCGAATATCTGTCTGTAGTTTTCCTCGGTAGCCTTGCAGCCGTAGTCTACTAGAGTTCCTGCCCAGTCGAGTATGACAGCCTCTATTTTTCTCATAATAAACACCTCGTCTTTACACTTATTTCTAACTTTAAATATAACATACTAATTATGCAAAATCAACAAATTTTAATAAAAAACTGTAAAAGAACGATGTTATGTGTTATAATCTATATACGGCTTTTACGGAAACGGAGAAATGAGAAATGCTTTACAAAAACAGAGCCTTTATGGACAGGCACGGAAATGTCTTCACGGGCGATATACGCACGGAGGACGGCATAATTACGGACATAGACATAATATCCGAGGGCGGCGAGGACCCCTTACTTCCGCCCTTTGTGGATATACACATACACGGCGGCTTCGGCGTGGACATAATGACGGCTTCGGCGGAGGAAATATGTTTTCTCTCCAAAAAGCTCTATTATGACAATGTGGGCGCATATATGCCCACGACCGTGGCGTCCTCAAGGGAGAATATATTAAGAGCCGTACAAAATATCTGCAAGGCGTCAAAGGAAAAGCGCTATGCCGAGATAGTCGGCATACACATAGAGGGTCCCTTTATATCCCAAAAATACAAGGGCATAATGGAGGAAAAATACATAATACACTGCGACACAAGGCTTTACGAGGACATAAAGTCGGTTTGTCCCGATATGCCAATAAGATTTACCGTTGCTCCCGAATGCGAGGGCGCAGAGGAATTTTGCCGATATGTAACGGCTAAGGGAGATCTTGTTTCAATAGGTCACAGCGGAGCGGACAGAGAGCTTTGCGAAAGACTCTGCTCTGCGGGCGCAGGCTCTTATACCCACACCTTCAACGCCATGTCGCCCCTGCATCATAGGTCGTCCTCAGTCACGGAGGCTGCGCTTTCGGGAGATGAATATGCAGAGCTTATATGCGACTTCGTTCATGTGTCAAGAGGCTGCGCAGAGCTTTTGGAAAGGCTCAAGGGCGACAAAATAATACTTGTGACGGACGCCATGCACGCCATGGGCTGCGGAGAAGGCGAATACATATTCTGCGGCAAAAGGGTGTACTGCGACGGCACAAGCGTGAAGGACGGCACGGGAAGGCTTGCGGGAAGCGCGCTTACAATGAAAAGGGCATATGAAAATATGTCCAATATATGCGGAGATAAAAAAGCCCTTAAAATGGCTGCCGAAAATCCGTCGGCGCTTACGGGGCTTGAAAAATACGGCTATATAGACAAAGGAAAGAGGATAATAATATGAAGATAGGCAAATTGCCGAACAGTCTGCTGGAGAAAATAGTGATAGATCCCATAGTGCAGAACAGCGCAAAGCGCAGCGAGGTACTTCTTAAGCCCTCCGTGGGCGAGGACTGCTCCGCTCTGGACATGGGGGAGAACATATGTCTGCTTTCGACCGATCCCATAACCGGGGCGGTGGAGGACATAGGCAGGCTTGCGGTGCTCATAAACACAAACGACATAGCCTCAAGCGGAGGCGAGCCCGTGGGCATGACGGTGACCGCTCTTCTGCCTCCCGATGTGACGGAAGAGGAGATATCAAAAATAATAACGGATCTTTACACGGAGGCAAAGAGGGTGAATATAGTCATACTCGGCGGACACACGGAGATAACGGACGCCGTCACAAAGCCCGTGCTGAGCTGCACGGTGATAGGCAAGACCAAAAGGCTCATACCCTCGGGAGGTGCAAAAATAGGCGACAGCCTCATAATGACAAAGTATGCGGGGCTTGAGGGCACTGCCATATTTGCAAAGGACAAGGCGCATAAGCTAAAGGGCGTTGACAGCGGCATAATAGAAAGAGCAAAGGCTCTGGGCGAGCAGCTCTCCGTAATAAAGGAGGGCAATATCGCGGCGGCTCTGGGCGCGCACGCCATGCACGACATAACTGAGGGCGGAGTGCTCGGCGCCTGCTGGGAGATAGCCGAAAGCGCGGGACTGGGAGTCAGAGTGGACTGCGGAAAAATACCCATACTCGAGGAAACAAGGATAATATGCGCCAAGCTGGGCGCAGATCCCTTAAGGCTCATATCGAGCGGTTCAATGCTCATAGCCTGCGACGACCCCGACAAAATGACGGACGCTCTCTCAAAAGAGGGCATAAATTCAGCCGTTATAGGTAGCATAACACCCAAGGAAAGGAGCGTCATTTCGGACGGTATAGAGCTTCCCTTAAAGGAGCCCGACACCGACGAGCTTTACAGAGTGTGATATGGACTATTTAAAATATATGGATATGGCGCTGGAGCAGGCAAGGCTCGCATACAACAGCGAGGAAGTGCCTATAGGCTGCGTGATAGTGTATAATGACAGGGTAATAGGAAGAGGCGCAAATATGCGCGTCACAAAGGGCAACGTGCTTGCCCATGCCGAGATAATGGCTATAGATGAAGCGTGCAGATTTATGGGCGACTGGAGGCTGGAGGACTGCGTTCTCTTTGTGACCGTGGAGCCATGCCCTATGTGCGCGGGAGCCATTTTACAGGCAAGGATAAAGGAGGTCGTGTTCGGCGCAAGAAATCCCAAGGCGGGCTGTGTCGGCTCTATATACAACCTCTTAAACGACGACAGATTTAACCACAAGGCGATAGTTACGGAGGGCATAAGGCAGGAGGAATGCTCCGAGCTTATGCGCGATTTTTTCAGAAATTTCAGGAGATAAGCTATGGACGGTAATATAAAGGCGGTCATATTTGACTTTGACGGCACCATTGCGGACAGCACCTATGTGTGGCAGAAGGTGGACGCGGACTTTTTCAGAGCCAGAAATATGGCTGTGCCTCCCGACTATGTGGAGGCAATAAGCACTATGAGCTTTTACAGCGGGGCGGTATACACAAAGGAAAAATACTCCCTGCCGGAAAGCCCCGAGGAAATAATGGCGGAGTGGAACACGCACGCGCTCTATGAATACGAGCACAATGTAAGGCTCAAGCCCAATGTGAAGGAATATATAAAAAAGCTCCATTCCGAGGGCATAAGGCTTGGCATAGCCACGGCATCAAATCCCGAATTTTATATGCCCGTGCTTGAAAGAGAGGGCATAAAAGACCTTTTTTCGGCATTTGCGGACGGCACAAGCGGAGTGCGCAACAAGGACTACCCCGATATATACATACTCTGCGCAAGGCTTCTTTGCGCAAAGCCCGAGGAATGCCTCGTGTACGAGGACATAATAAAGGGCGTGATCTCCGCAAAGGACGCGGGAATGAGAGTTGTCGCGGTGTATGACGAGGCGTCCGGAGATAATTGGGAGAAGATGGTGAAAATAGCTGATGAGTTTATAATGGGGTTTTAGATTGCACGCCCGCTTGCAGGGCGATATTCTCCCGCCCTGCTAGAATGTATAAAGCGGTGTACTCTCGCCCGTCTTATCGATTTCCCCGCTCACTAAAAAATGTTCGCTTAGGAAATGATAATGACGGGCTTTTGGTTTTTGGCACGATGAAAATTAGAGCTGCTGTCCTTGCTTTTTCCCCCCTCAGTCAACTCTGCGAGTTGACAGCTCCCCCAGAAGGGGAGCCGAGAGGCAAGGGTTAACATCAAACTCTTGGCTCCCCCATTGCACCGCAAAGAATTATGCGGACGCACGCAGTGCGGCTTTCGGCGAAGCCGA
>CANQVZ010000060.1 GCA_947627425.1 uncultured Clostridia bacterium
GCACATTCACAAGCAACACGGCGTCGGAGTTTTCAAAGGCGCTGAGCGAATTCAGAGAGGCGGGCAAAAAAAGGCTTATATTGGACCTCAGAGGCAATACGGGCGGCTATGTGGAGGAGGCAATAGCTGTGGCAAAGCAGATAGTGCCAAACGGACTTATAATATCCACAAGGGATAAAAAGGGCACTCTCACAAATTACAGCTCCGATCTGAGGATAAAGCCATATGAAAAGTGCGTTGTGCTCGTGGACAGCATGACGGCTTCGGCTGCGGAGATAGTAGCCTCAGCCATGCAGGACAGCGGAGCGGCAAAGGTCGTGGGCGAACAGACCTACGGCAAGGGCGTTATGCAGAGCGTTATGTCCTTCGACGACATAGGAGTTGTCAAAATGACCACCCTTGAGTATTCCTCACGCTACGGCAAGAAGATAGACGGCGTGGGCATCACTCCCGATGTGAGCGTTGACAAGGTGCTTTTTGTGTCCGAAAACGACAGCCTTGACAGCGAAAATGTCATTGCGGCTCTTAAGTTTTTGGGCTTCAAGATCGACAATGAAAACACCGTTGCCAGAAATATAGGAAGATATCAGGCAGAATATAAACTCAATGTCACATATAAGCTTGACGGTCCCACCGTTTCGGCTATGAACTACGAGATATACACCGAGCTTATGGAAAGCGACAGAATACTTGCCGCAGGCTACCTTAGCTTGCTTGGTTAAGCTTTTTATCCATTTTTTTCAAATTATATTAAGTAAGTTATATATTGACGGAAGCGCTTTTATATTGTATAATTATAGGAGTTTTTGAAAATACTTATCACATATTTTATGAGGTGCTAATATGAAATACATATTTGTTACAGGCGGCGTTGTGTCGGGCTTAGGCAAAGGAATAACGGCTGCTTCGATAGGAAGGCTCCTTAAGGCAAGAGGCTTCAAGGTGACCATACAGAAGTTTGACCCATATGTCAATATCGATCCCGGCACCATGAGTCCTTATCAGCACGGCGAGGTGTTCGTTACGGACGATGGCACCGAGACCGATCTGGACCTGGGACACTACGAGCGCTTTATAGATGAAAGCCTCACCGTAAACAGCAACATAACAACGGGCAAGATATATTGGTCTGTGCTCAACAAGGAGCGCAAGGGCGAATATCTCGGCGCCACTGTCCAGGTGATACCCCATATCACAAACGCCATAAAGGAAAAAGTATATGCCGCAGGCAGCGGCGATGTGGACTTTGTCATCACCGAGATAGGCGGAACCGTGGGCGATATAGAGTCCAGCCCCTTTATTGAGGCAATAAGACAGGTAAAGTCCGATGTGGGCGCTGAAAATGTGGCTTATATCCATGTCACTCTTATGATATATCTTTCAAAGAGCAAGGAAATGAAGACAAAGCCCACGCAGAATTCTGTAAATCAGCTCCGTTCCATAGGTATACAGCCCGATGTCGTTGTGTGCAGGACGGAATATCCCATCACGGACGAGGCTAAGGACAAGATATCCATGTTCTGTAATGTGGACAGGGACTGTATAATTGAAAATATAGACTGCGATTCTCTCTATGAGGTCCCCCTTCTTATGGAAAAGGAACATCTTGCGGATATCATATGCCGTAAGCTCAACATGGAGTGCGTAAAGCCCGATCTTTCCGATTGGGAGGATGTAGTTGCCAAGGAAAAGAGACTTATAAACACGGTCGAGATAGCTATTGTGGGCAAATATGTAGCCCTGCACGACGCTTATCTTTCAATAGTGGAAAGCCTGAACCATGCGGGCATACACAGCGGAGCGCACATAAGACTGCGCTGGGTAGACTCCGAGGAAATAGAGGAAAAATCCGCCAAGGAGCTTCTCAAGGGCGTTGACGGTATGGTCATCCCCGGAGGCTTCGGCACAAGAGGCGTAGAAGGCAAGATACAGGCAGTCGCCTACGCAAGGGAGAACAAAATACCCATGCTCGGCATATGCCTTGGTATGCACTGCGCCGTTATAGAATACGCGCGCAATGTTCTGGGACTTAAGGACGCGCACACCACGGAGATAGACCCCGACACCACGAACCCCGTCATAGACCTTATGCCCGACCAGAAGAATATAGATAACCTCGGCGGCACAATGCGTCTGGGAGCTTATCCCTGCGTGCTCACGGAGGGCTCGGAGTCCATGAAGCTCTATGACACAAAGCAGATAAGCGAGCGTCACCGCCACCGCTATGAATTCAACAACGCCTATAAGGACGCGCTTGAAGAGGCGGGACTTAAGGTCGCGGGCACTTCACCCGACGGCAGACTTGTGGAGATGGTAGAGCTTCCCAAGAGCGTACACCCCTATTTTGTGAGCGTACAGTTCCATCCGGAGTTCAAGTCCAGACCCAATAAGCCCCACCCGCTCTTTATGGGACTTGTCGGCGCAGCAATAGAAAATAGCTAATCGCGTGTCTTATGACACGCTTGAAAGAAATGCTTTTTGGCATTTCTTTCAGTTAGGCTAAGGTAGGAACCAGCCGTGTTTTCTGAATTTTGGCGAATAAATCACCAAAATTACAGAAAAGTTCCTGTCCTCGGAGGAAGTGAATTCCTCCTGCGGATTTTAGTCTGCGACGCTTTTTAATAGTTCTTTGATTGTATAATTTGTATTAATAAATTATTTTTATTTTTTGAATAGTTAGTAATTTATTTTACTATTGCATTATATTGGGTAATATGTTATAATTTACATCAACGGTAAACAACCTATATTATAAGGAGGATATAAAAATGAAGCACATCAAGACCTTAAATACAAGATTACTTCAGTCAACAATTGCAAAGGGCGGCTGCGGAGAGTGCCAGACATCATGTCAGTCGGCTTGCAAGACTTCATGCACTGTTGCAAATCAGGCTTGCGAAAATAAATAAGACCAAATAAACCTTTGCTTTGCGCAATTTTTGAGAGAGGCGTCTTTGCCTCTGTGAGTGATTAGCTCAGGCAGCGGTTTGTAGGGGCGAGCATTGCTCGCCCGTTTCTTTTTGCAATTGATGTTTTATTGGAAAGAGTGAATTTTTATGATACATAAATACAGTATGAACGGGCTTTTTATAGTGCTCGATGTCAACAGCGGCTCCGTACACGTGGTCGACGAGGTGGTATATGATGTCCTCGACCATTACAAGGAGCTTTCGCGCGAGGAAACGGCAATGCTTTTCGGCGAAAAATATAAGCCCACGGAGATATACGAGGCTTGGGAGGAAATAGAACAGCTTGAAAAAAGCGATCTTCTTTTCTCCGAGGATATATACAGCGACATAGTGCCTATCATAAACAGGCGCGATCCCGTTGTAAAGGCTCTCTGCCTGCATATAGCTCACGACTGCAACCTCAAGTGCCGCTACTGCTTTGCCGAGGAGGGCGAATACCACGGCAAAAGAGAGCTTATGAGCGCCGAGGTGGGCAAAAAAGCCATAGATTTTCTTATAAAGGCTTCGGGCAAGCGCCGCAATCTGGAGATAGATTTCTTCGGCGGCGAACCGCTCATGAACTTCGATGTCGTAAAGGAGATCGTAGAATATGCCCGCTCTCTGGAGGAGGAAAACGGCAAGAACTTCCGCTTTACCATTACGACCAACGGCATACTTTTAAACGATGACATAATGGATTTTATAAACAAAAATATGCACAATGTCGTTCTTAGCATTGACGGACGAAAGGAGGTCAATGACAAAATGCGCCCCAGAGCGGGCGGACAGGGCAGCTATGATACCATAGTGCCCAAGTTTATAAAGCTTGCCGAGAGCAGGAACCAGACGGATTATTATGTGAGAGGCACGTTCACAAGGTACAACAAGGACTTTTCAAAGGATGTTCTGCATCTTGCGGATCTCGGCTTCAAGCAGATATCGGTCGAGCCCGTTGTGGCGTCCGAATCCGAGGACTATGCCATAATCGAAGCCGACCTCCCGGAGATTTTTGAGGAATACGAAAGACTTGCCAAGGAGATGCTCAAGAGGAAAAGGGAGGGCAAGGACTTCAATTTCTTCCATTTTATGATAGACCTCACGGGCGGACCCTGCGTCACAAAGAGACTTGTGGGCTGCGGCTCGGGCACGGAATATCTTGCGGTCACTCCATCGGGCGATCTTTTCCCCTGTCATCAGTTTGCGGGCAGGGAGGAATTCAAGATGGGCAGTGTATACACGGGCATTGAAAAGCCGGAGATACGCTCCGCATTTGAGGACTGCAATGTCTACAGCAAGCCCGCCTGCGCTCGGTGCTGGGCTAGGTTTTATTGCAGCGGCGGCTGCGTTGCAAATTCCTTCAACGCCCACGGCGACCTCATATCTCCCTATGAGATAGGCTGCGAAATGCAGAAAAAGAGATTGGAGTGCGCTCTTATGCTCAAAGCGTGCGAGAACGCCGAATAAATCGACAATGTGAATTTTGTGTGTAATTAATGCAAAAATTTTATTGACATATTTTGCTCAAAAAGCTATAATGAATATAACTGGGCAAATATCCTTTTTGGAATAATTTGTCTGCAATTTTATTAGGAGGAAAGAGAAATGAAAGGTAAGAATGTTTTTATTCTTTTACTTGTGCTTGTTATTACTCTTGGCCTTGTAGCCGTTGCGGCTGTGGGCGTGGGCAATGTTCCGAGCACAACTTCATCAAGCGATGTACAGTATGAGCTTGTCACGGATGAAAACGGCGAGCTTGTGACGGACGAATCCGGTCAGCCTCAGCTCAAGGTTGCAGAGCCTCAGAGTGCAGAGGACGAAACGGCGGCAGAGGGCGAGACAGCTACGGAAGGCACTACCGAAGCCAGAATAGGCTACGGCGGCTACAGAAACATCAAGCAGGGTCTTGACTTAAAGGGCGGCGTTTATATCGTTTACGAGGCAGAAAAGGACAGCGTTCCCACTGCTCAGGAAATGTCTGCGGCTATTTCAATGCTCCAGCAGAGAGTTGATTATAAGGGTTACTTCGACGCAGAGGTTTCACAGGAAGGCGACAAGCGTATAAGAGTTGAAATTCCCGGCGTTGAGGATGCTGCGGCAGTTGTAGAGGAAATAGGCGAGGCAGCTCACCTTACATTCAGAGCTATGAATGACGACGGCACACCCGGCGATATACTTGTTGATGGTACCAATGTTGACGATGCCGACAAGGCAGTTCAGAATGACGCCATCGTTGTTACGCTCAGCTTTGATTCGGTCGGCGCAGCAGCCTTCAGTGATGCCACAACAAACAACATCGGCAAGCAGATAGGTATATATATGGATGATATGCTCATCTCCGCACCTACGGTCAATTCAGCCATAACAAACGGACAGGCAGTCATCACAGGCAGCTTCACAACGGAAGAAGCGGAGGATCTTGCGGCTAAGATCAGAGCGGGTTCACTTCCCTTCAGCTTAAAGGCTCTTGAATACAATGCAGTCGGCGCAAGACTCGGCGCAGACTCGCTTTCAACTTCCGTTAAGGCGGGCGCTATAGGTATTGCCCTTGTGCTTCTGTTCATGCTTTTAAGATACAGACTTCCGGGTCTTCTTGCGGATATAGCGCTTGTTGGCTACACAAGCCTTAACATCGTTATATTGAGCCTTACGGGTATATCCCTTACATTACCCGGTGTTGCAGGCTTCATACTTGGTATAGGTATGGCAGTCGATGCAAACGTTATCATATTTGAAAGAATAAAAGAGGAAATAAACGGCGGAAAGTCAGTCAAGACAGCTATAACAAACGGCTTCTCGAAGGCTCTTTCGGCTATCCTCGACGGTAACATCACCACACTTATTGCCTGTGCGGTATTGCTCTGGCTCGGTACGGGTCCCATAAAGGGCTTTGCGCAGACACTTATTCTGAGTATCATTGTTTCAATGTTTACAGCGCTCATAGTTACAAGAATTCTTCTCTATGCCGTTGCAAACATCGGTGTCAAGAGCCCCAAGCTCTACGGCGGCAAGTAAGGAGGTTAATGTTATGAATATTGTTAAGAACAGATTTATATACATCGGTATTTCCGCTGTTATCATACTCTTAGGCATTGCCTCAATGATTTTTAATGCAGTTCAGGGCAAGGGCGCCTTCAACTACGACATTCAGTTCACGGGCGGTACTTCCATACAGGTAGACCTCGGCAAGGCTGTTACGGACGACGAGCTTTCGGCTCTTGTAAAGGACACCATGGGCGAGGCTCCCGCACAGCTTCAGGCTCTTGAGGGCAATAAGAAGCTCATCAAGACAAAGTCACTCGATATGGAAACAAGAAATGCCGTTCAGAAGGCTATAATGGATAAGTACGGCGTAGAGGAAGGCAGCTTCACAATTCAGGATGTCAGCGGTACAATAAGCGGCGAAATGAAGAGAAATGCTATACTTTCCGTAGTTGTAGCGTGCATATGTATGCTTATATATGTAAGTATCCGTTTCAAGGACTTCAACACGGGCGCAAGCGCTGTTCTTGCTCTTTGTCACGACGCTCTTGTAGTGCTCGGCAGCTATGCGCTTTTCAGGATCCCCCTGAACAACAACTTCATTGCGGCTATACTTACCGTTTTGGGTTATTCAATCAATGCTACCATAGTTATATTTGACAGAGTAAGAGAAAACAGAAAGTCTTTGGGCAGAAACAACTTCGAGCCCCTTATCAATCTTTCCGTAAAGCAGACGCTCACGCGTTCACTCTTTACTTCTCTTACAACATTCTTTACGGTCGCTTCTCTTTATGTATTCGGCGTAGATTCCATAAAGCAGTTCGCTCTTCCCATATCGGTCGGCGTTATCTGCGGTACCTACTCCTCAATATTTATAGCAGGCAACATCTGGTATATGTTGTCATCTGCCGCATTGAACAAAAAGCAGAACAGATCTTCAAAGAAAAAGTAATATGCTTTGATTGAGGACTGCCCATACAAATGGGCAGTCCTTTTTTTAGGAGTGCTGTCTATGTCAAAATGGTATGTAAAAAAATGCAGCGTGGACGAGGAAAGGCTTAAGACGTTCTATGGATGCGAAAAGCCCCTTGCCTATGCTCTTTACAACAGAAAAATACGCAACAGGGACGAGCTGAAAAAATACAGCGAGGCAAGAAACTATGCCTTTGAACCCATAACCGACCTTAAGGGCGTGAGCGAGGCATTCGATATCATATCAGCCTCCGTCACAAACGGCGAAAAAATATATATCTACGGCGATTATGATGTCGATGGAGTCATGAGCACATCCATTATGTACAAGGGACTTAAGGCGCTCGGCGCGGATGTTTGTTATTTCATACCCGACAGGGCGGAGGACGGCTACGGCATGAATGAGAGGGCGCTTTCGGACATAATAGACAAGGGCGCGGAGCTTGTCATAGCCTGCGACAACGGCATTTCGGCTTTGTCACAGATCGACTATGCAAAAAAAAGAGGCGTAAAGGTCATTGTGCTGGATCATCATGAGCCTGCTTTTGAGGAGGCTGCCGAGGGCAAAAGGGATATTCTCCCCTGCGCCGACGCCGTTGTGGATGCCAAGATAGAGCATAGCGGCTACGGCTTTTCGCAGATGTGCGCGGGCGGTCTTTGCTTCCGTTTTATATGCGGTCTTTACAAGCATATGGGCAAAAAGCTCAAAAATAAAGACGAGCTTACAGAGCTTGCCTGCGTCGCCACTATATGCGATGTCGTTGACCTTTTGGAGGACAACAGGGCAATAGCTCTCCGCGGACTTGAGCTCATATCGGAGGGCAGCTCAAATCTCGGTCTGCGCACTCTTGTGGAGCTTAAAGAGCTGAAAAGAATAACAGCCTATACCGTAGGCTTTGTGATAGGTCCCTGCATAAACGCAAGCGGAAGGCTTGACAGCGCCGCCGTTGCGGTCGAGCTTTTTATAACAGATGACAAAAACAGGGCAAGGGAGCTTGCTCAGATGCTCATTGACTTCAACGAGGAAAGAAAGTCTATCACAGCTGCGGCGCTTGAAAGGATATCCGCGGCAATAGAAAATTCCTCTCTCATAAATGACAAAATAATAGTCGTATACGACAAGGACACTCATGAGAGCGTAGCGGGTATAATAGCGGGCAGACTTAAGGAAAGATTCAACCGTCCCGCCATTGTCATAACAAAGGGCGAGGAGTGCTGCAAGGGCTCCGGGCGTTCCGTTGAGAGCTACGACCTTTTCAAGGGACTTTATGCCCACAAGGATGTTATGCTCAAATTCGGCGGTCATACCATGGCTGCCGGACTAAGCATTGCCGAGGAAAATATAGACCTGCTGAGAACGGCGCTCAATGCGGACTGTGACCTTGAGGTGTCCGATATGGAGCCTATATACAGGCTTGAGACCGTGCTTGAGCCTAAGGATATCACATTAAAGGCAGCCGATGAGCTGGAAATATTGGAGCCCTTCGGAAAGGCGAATGAAAAGCCTCTTTTCGGCATAAAAAATGCAAGAGCGGAGCAGCTTAGGCTCGTGGGCGCAGACGGTAATATAGCTTCGTTTTTTGTCACAGACGGCAGGGCTCGTATAAGGGCGGTCGATTTTGACAACGGCGAGCTTTGGAGCGAGGTCGCTTCAAACGGCAAGGATGTAAGCCTCGACGCCGTATTTTATATAGAAATAAACGAGTACAAGGGCTATAAAAATCCTCAGCTTGTCATAAAAGATGTCAGACTGCATTAATTCTTATAAAATATAAAAAAATTCACAAAAAAAATCAAATAAAGTTCTTGACATAGGCAAAAAGATGTGATATACTGAATAAGCTGTCGCAGAGGACAGCGGCAAGACAGCACATTGAAAACTGAATAACTTGAC
>CANQVZ010000061.1 GCA_947627425.1 uncultured Clostridia bacterium
CACGCTTTTTTTGTTTCTTTTTTTTGCGAAAAAAAAGAAAGATAAAAATATAAAATATAAAAAATATTTTTTTGCCTCTTTTAAAAAAAGAAGCCCCCTCAGTCAGGCTAACGCCTGCCAGCTCCCCCAACGGGGGAGCCGAGAATTTGTGGTTAGCCCTTGCCGCTCGGCGCCCCTATGGGGGAGCTGTCGCTGAAAGCGACTGAGGGGGTATAAAATGCACAAAAACCCCTTTCAAAAATTATGCAAGATGTAAAAATTTAACTTCATTACATTAAAATTTCTTTTTTATTCTTGCACTGCCACAAAAAAAGTGCTATCATAAATTTAAGATTACGGAAAGTGTAAATAATATTACTCCTTCCACCGCCTTTGTATCAGCGCTTTGCCTTCGGCAAAGTCAGTCCTAAAGGACTGACCGATTTCTTTCGGCGCAAAGGTCCCCTCCCTCATTGCAGCGAAAAGACTTATTCGCCAAGGCGCAGCCTTGCTTTTGCGAAGCAAAAGTGCTGACTAGAGGGAGGCTAAAAAGGCTCCCTCCGGGAGGGAGCTGTCAAGCGTAGCTTGACTGAGGGAGAATGCGTTATGTTATATAACCTATACTTATCCGTGATACCACATAATGAGATACCCATATCCCTCTCACGAAATCATCGTGGGGGGGGTATTTTCATTTGTACATTTGGGAAAGTACAGCTTTCCCCTACAGACGAAGCCTGATATTATCGGGTCGGGTATCCCACCCTAGAAGGTTTTGCCGACGCCGCAGGGAGTGAAAACTCATTCGGGCAAGTATCCGTTCTGATCCGGCGGATATGGCGGCAGCGGCATATTCTCTCGGTTCTTTGAAAAAGGGGTTTTTCAAAGAAACCGTCGGAGCCTTTTATTTCATAAACCCGACCCGGTGATATTCGGTGTTCAGTCAAATGAACATTGAAATCTAACAGAAAGGGAGGAATAAGTTTATGAGATTGGATTTCAAGAGATTTTTAAGTGGTGTGCTCGCTTTGGTTATGATGACGAGCGCGCTGACGATGGTAAATGTGAGCAGTGTTATGGCGGAGGACTCGCCAATATGGAATTCATCTGATTCAAGCACACCCGGTTGGCTCACCCTAAGTAGCACTTCTACAGCTGGTGTTAAAGCGGATTATCAAGATGTTAGTTTTACAGCTGATATTTTTGATGGAGATACAACAAGAAAATTAGGAACACACAAAGGCGTTTCTCTTGGTAGTGGCGCAGATAGCAAACCATCATTTACGGTTGAGACTTCCGGAAATGCAGAAATAAATATTTATGTAGCTAGAGACAATAAAGGTAATAGTTCTTTGAAGGTTATTAGAAGTACTACCGGTTTAATTAAAACCGGAGATTCGGCTACTGCTGCAGAAAGTTCTGCAGAAACAATAAGTTTAAGAGATACAACAGAAGCAATACCTGCAATTCACTTCTCTTTAGTTGGAGCAGATACATATAAATTTATATTTAATGGAAGTAGCCATTTACTTTTTAGAATTGAATTGACAGATGCTTCAAGTGGTACAGAAAATACTTGGGTGCTTGATAACAAAAATGTAAGTTCTTTAAACGGTGATTTGCATTTAGTATCTACAACAACTAAAGGCACAACGAATACATTAGTATATACCGGCACGGATTATAAGCTTAATCCGCTTTATGCAACAATTACACCTAGTCTTAAAGTTAATGGGCAACCAATTGTAACACAGCAGGGAAACAAATATACCGTTACCCCAACAATGGACATGTTCATGAAAAATGTAAAATTAGAGCATAACGACATTTCCATTACAGACGGTGATGGCAGAGTTCTTCATCTTACCTGCAAGGAGCATGGTACGACATATTCAATATTGTTAGGACAATCCTTAGAGGGAGAGCCCGCCCATGCCGAAGCAATGCTTGTAAGCGCCGACAATGAATATGGCAGCTATACCAAGAGCGATGAAATAGACCTTCCTATACACAATGGCAAGTACAGAGTTACCATGGGCGGCGGTACTGTTGAAATAGACGGTGCAGATAAAGATACAGACGGTACTCCGTTAGTTGATATTCAAGAGCATGGTACCGATGTAACAGGTACATTCAAGCCCACAGAAAGAATCAACATTTCAAAGGCTGTAAACGGTATAAAGTTTACCAATCTTTTGACTACCGCCGATGCAAGAGCAGAGCGTCTTATGGGCGGCACAGTCGTTGGCGATACAGACACAGAAAAAGGTTTTCTTAGAGTTGTAGGCGAAGGCTATCTTAATGTTTACGCATTAAGCGGTACTGCGTCGGAGCATGGCACAAATGCAAAGGCTATTGTAATAAGAGCAGCAGCCGAAGGCGAAGAAGGAGCTACAGGCGCAATAAAGGGCGGCGGCTTAGGCTTTACCATTGCAAATAAAGATACCGTAGGCAGCAAGACATTTAATGTAATAGTGCATGCCGAAGCTGTAAAGGATAAAAACACGGCAGGTACCGAGTCAGATTTAGGTCTTGCAAAAATCAAGAATGACGGCATAGGTGCCGAGGCTGTAGGCGATGAAATAACATCAATGAAGGTTACCAAAGTAGGCGACACAGACAATATTGATGAAAGTAACGCTGAAGCTATAACATTTACAACGGCTCTTGAAGCAGGCGAAAGCTATGTACTCTATAATAAGGGTGCTGCTGAAAGTCAGGGTAATATAAGAATTTACTCCATAGACTTTACAGAAGCTTCAGGCGAGGCTCCCGGAAAGGTTGTATTTAAAGATAAGCTGAATCCTGCGGATTATACTGCGGATTCAAAAAAACAATTTGCAGATGAATATATTGATGCTGAAAATAAATTCCATGTTGGTGCCAGCTCAACAAAGGTATGTATTGATAGTATTTCTTTTAGCGGCAATGTCGAACTTGATGATGAGACAGTGCTTAACAGTCAATCAAATAAAATAAATGCTTTAAAACTTAGTGGCGGTGGAAGCAAAACAAAGGATCATGTTTCATTTACTACGACAGAAGCTAACGGAAAAATATATGTATATGGAAAATCTTCTAATACTAATAGAAAAATAAAGTTTGATTCTGATAGTGGAGTATCGGATGAAAAGAGTTTTACACAAACAGCAAAAGCTGAAAAATTTGTTTTTGATGCTAAAAATGCCGATACTTATTATATTTATTCCTCATCATCAAATAATTTTGACATATTGTTCATTGGTTCAACAGTTCCTCTCAAGGGTGCAGAAATACCCAAGCACAATATAACTATTAAGGCTACAAACAACACATCGAAAGAGGTAACGGTAACTCTTAAAGACGGTCTTACATTTGTGGTTCCCGCAAATGCAACAGCTGATTCACCTATTACGGTTAATGATGTTCCCGAGGGCTCATACACGCTGAGCGCTCCCGGCTGCACTATCACAGGTGCAGATATCACCGTATCGGACACTTCAAAGGCATTCGACATCACAATAGATGAGTCTAAGAATGTAACCGTTAAATTTGAAATGAGCGACGCTACAAAGCCGGATGACAATATAACGATAACTCCGGCAAGCGGCAAGGCACAAACCATCAGCAAAAATAATGGTACACCCGTTACATTCGATGATGTTGCTCCCGGCACCGTATTCACAATCGAAAGTACGGCAAAGAATGTATGGAAATGGGTAGCAAAGACCGATAAGGCAGTAGAAACCAATACATATAAGTGGGATACTTATGCAGACAGCAGAAAGTATATAAAGTATGACACAGATCATCTCACTTATACGCTTCCCGATGCTGAAAGTATAGATACTTCTGCCGAGTATGGCATTACATTTACTGCTTCATCTGATATGGCAACAGCAGCTAAAGAAACAGACAGCTTATATGTTAAGACTGAAGCAAGTCCTTTGTCATTCGGTCAGTATGCGTTTGGCGATTCCAAGGCATTGGATGCCTGCGGCAGAAGCTGGGCAAGGAATTATGTGAAATATAAACTCACTCCTCTTTCATTGAGTGATTTCAATTCCAAGCGTACAGCAAGATATTATAATTCGCTTCCCGACGATCCCGAAGGAAGAACAAACAACAACAGAACCAAGGAAATAGACAATGCCTATGCAGCGCTTAGTCAAAATACAGTTCCCGGCGGCAACGCTGCAAATGCAACAAACTATATTGAATTTACAATCGACAGCAATGCTAAAAACAATGCCGAGCCTGAAGGAGAGCTTACTATACAGATAGACAGAGATAACGGAATAGACCTTTATGATATGACAAGCGGTAATGGTACAAAGGTAAATGCTTCCGCATATATCGCTAATACTGAAGGTACAAAAGTATCCAAACAGGAATTCCCCGTTAAGGCAGGCAAGACTTACAGAATAGTAGCAAGCGGATATACGTATACCAAGAGCGGTGATGCTAAATGGGGTGAAAATGAAGTTCTTACGGAAGAACCGTCAGGAGCCGATAAGGCTACAACATCTGCAACCGTATATGTTAAGTCAATAAGAATGTTCAATCCCAACAACATTTTTGACGGCGTTCAGGACGAGGAAACACTTGTTGCTCCTACTAATGTAGGTAAGTGGTCTGAAATAAATGGAGAAGAATCAGCTCTTAAAAAGGCGCTTACCGATGCTACTACAGATATTGCAGGTGTTGATGCGAATGCTACGGTATTCAGAATAATAGGTATGCTTGACCTTGCAGGAATAAACGGTCTTGACGCAAGTTCAGATATCACAAGAGATGATCTTGAAAATGCGGTAGCTAACATTACATCTGTCGGTTATGATGTATATGAAAAGACAGATTATGAGCAGGCAGATACTCAGGGCATCTATTATCACGAAGGAGTACATACATCAACTCATCAGCCTAAAATAAAAGGATCCATAGAAATAACAGATGTGGTAAATACGGGATATGACTTAGACGGTACGGAAGAAGATCCTCATGTTACAGGAACTATCGATCCGGAGAAATTAAGTGCCAAGGTGTTTACTCAGACATTCTATGCAACAACAGAAAGTCTTACACTTGTACCATGGGTAAAATATGCCGGTGATGATACCAAGGTTTACTCTCTTGTTCAGAAGACTGATGACAGCACTTCCAATAACAAGGAATTAATAGTAACTGAGTAATTATAGGAGGTAATGAATTATGAGAATATATGAAAAACCATGCATGACAGTTACTTACTATAATGCTATGGACAATACTAATTTACAGCTTGTTGTATCTGCGGCTATTGCTCCGTATACAGATAAAAGTAAGATGTCAAGTCAATCATTCAATTTGCATCACTGATCATAGTTAATGCAATAAAACGGGCTGAGGTTTCCTCAGCCCGCTTTTATTCGCACTTGACATACGGTATAAAATATGTTATCATAAAAGCACAAAAGGAACAACATACAGTTGTCCCTCTGAATATTTAGGTCAAATAACCGCTTTTATTCAGTTGTAGGAGTACTGAAAGCGGTTGTTTTAGTTATTGCTTGACATATGGTATAAAATATGTTATCATAAAAGCACAAAGAGAAACAACACAGTTGTTCCTCACCAAATATTAGTTATCAAAATAACTGCTCTATTTAGTTTTTGGTTTGACTGAGAGCGGTTATTTTAATATGCACAGAATTAAATATGTAAATATCAATACATCTCTGCAAAGCAGTAGAAACAGTATCAATTTCAAATACTTTTTCATAATACATACAATTCCTCCCTTCATAAAATCCCAAAAACATTTATCCTATCTCATAGGCATCATATCCCCAAGAATTATGTAAAAGTGAGGAACAACCGCTATATCATTTCCCTTTGTGAGATCAAGGCTTTCGCCTATCCCTAAACCTATTATAGCACAAAGCCAAAGGCAATACAAGACCGCTATCTTTTATTTTTTTATTGCAAAACCTCGTCTTATACCTTATAATTAAATTACAGACCCACATTCGAGGAGGTATTTTTATGAAAAGATTTATTGCGCTTTTGCTTACGGCGGCGCTTTCGCTTTCGCCTGTCAATATTTTTGCTTCGGAGGGCAGACTTCCCGCGTTTCCGGGCGCCGAGGGAGGCGGAAAATATACCACGGGCGGACGAGGCGGAGAGGTGTATGTCGTTACCACTCTTGCCGACTACATACCCAACGAGGAGGAGCCCATAAAAGGCTCTCTGAGGGACGCCCTGAGCGAGGACAACAGGATAGTCGTGTTTGATGTGAGCGGTGTTATAAGGCTCAAATCAAGGCTTCTTGTCACCAACAGGAAAAATATAACCGTTCTGGGACAGACCGCTCCCGCAGACGGCATAACGATATACGGCTTTGAAACGAATTTAAGCAATTCGCAGAATGTTATCATGCGCTATCTCCGCTTCAGACCCGGCGCAGAGAATGTGCTTTCGGGCGACTCCATGGATTCCATTTGGGGTAGGGCGATGCGCGATATAATGATAGATCATCTTTCGTGCTCATGGTCTACGGATGAAACAATGTCGCTCTACAGAGCGGAAAATATGACGGTTCAGTGGTCTATAATAGCCGAGAGTCTCACCATGTCGGGGCATACCAAGGGCAGACACGGCTACGGCGCCATAACGGGCGGCGTAAACGCTACTTACCATCACAATCTCTATGCGAGCCACACCTCCAGAAATCCGCGCTTCGGCGGAGGAACCGTGGAGGCTGACGACAACGACCATATAGCGCACTTCGATTTCAGAAACAATGTAATATACAACTGGGGCTTCAACACGGGCTACGGCGGCGGCAGAGCCGAGAGCAACTATGTGTTCAACTATGTGAAGCCCGGTCCCGGCACTCGAACGAATGTCGCATCCAGGCTGTTTGATTGCGGCGAAAAGGATAAGCCTGGCTGGTTCTATGTAAACGGCAATGTGCTGGAGGGCAACAAGGAGGTGTCGGAGGACAACAGCAAAGGAATTTATATCTCCGACGAGAGCCGTCCGTTCACCACCATTGTGGACAAGGAATTTGAAATGGAGGGCACAAAGAGCGAAAACCTGCATACCGACACGCCCGAAGAGGCTTATGAGCTTGTGCTGGCAAGAGCGGGCGCAGTCCTTCCCAAGAGGGACGCTCTGGACGCGCGCATAGTGCAGTCGGTGAGGGACAACACGGGTTATTTTGCAAACAGGCACGAGGAAGTGGGCGGACTGCCTTATACGGAGGAGGTTCACAGACCTGCCGATTTTGACAAGGACAAGGACGGCATTGCGGACAGCTGGGAGCTTGAAAACGGACTTGACCCCGCGAACAGCGCGGACAGCGCAAGGCTTGACGCCTCGGGCTATGCAAATATCGAGCTTTATGCCAATTCCCTTGTGGATATGGAATACGAGCCCACAAATCCCGCGGTTTCTCTTGCGGAGCCCGAAAACAACGCGCAGTATAATGTGGGCGAAGGCGTTAAAATAAGCGTCAATGCCGACGAGAGCGTAAACAAGGTGGAATTTTACAACAATGACAAGGTGATAGGCACGGACAGCGAGGCGCCTTTTGAAATGACAATAAGCTCGCTTGCGGACGGCAGCTACAATATCTCCGCAAAGGCGTTCAATGAAAAGGGCGAAAGCACACAGACCGTTGCGCACATCATACATATAAACACCGTTACGGATATGGACGGCTGGACGAGCACGGACATAGGCAAGCCTCCCGTTGAGGGCAGCGCCTCGCTTAAAGACGGCACTATGACCGTTAAGGGCAGCGGCAAGCTCCAAGGTGATGACGACAGCATGCACTTCGTATACAAAAAGCTTGCGGGCGATTTTGACTTTGTTACAAAGTTGGAGAGCGTTACTCCCGTTGACAACCATGCTTTCAGCGGTATAATGGCGCGCAACAGCCTCTCGCCCAACAGCGCCTGCATAGGCGTGGGCTTATCGCACACCAAGGCTTACGAGTGGAAGGAAACAAATCCCGACACGGGCAAGTCCACTACGCGCTACAGAAATCCCTTCGGCGTTTATCTCTTCGGCAGGGATAAGGACAAGGGCGATATGGACACATTAAGCGAAAATCTGGACTCCCTCGACGCAGCCAAAGAAAGCGGTGTTCAGCTTATGAAGGATATACCGTTCAAGACGGGACTTGAGTATACCGGCACCTATTTAAGGCTCACGAGGAAAGGCGACAGATTCACGGCTTATACATCGCAGGACGGAGTAAGCTGGAAACAGATAGGAACCTCAAGACTTAAGCTCAATGACGAGCTTTATGTGGGACTTGGCGCAGACGGCAATCAGGTGAATAACAATATACATAACCTCAATACAGCCGTGTTCGGCGATATAAGCGTTAAATAATGTTATTGTTTATTATTCCCCCTCAGTCGCTTCGCGACAGCTCCCCCACAGCAATGTCATTAAGTTAAGTCATATATCAAACCAATAAGGCAGATATACAACAACCGGTCGTTATCTGCCTTATTT
>CANQVZ010000062.1 GCA_947627425.1 uncultured Clostridia bacterium
GAGGCAAGGGCTAACCACAAATTCTCGGCTCCCCTTTTGGGGGAGCTGTCACGAAGTGACTGAGGGGGGGAAAAAATATACTGGATGTCTGCTCGTGCGAGCCGCTTGTCTAAACTTTTTGCTTCTTTTTGTGCGCAAAAAGAAGTTTAAAATTTTTACTTACTTTTTAAAAAGCAATAAAAAAGCAGCCACTTGGAGCGCACTCCAAAATATAAGTGCATTTCAAAATGCACAAAAACCCCTTTCAAAAATTATGCAAAGTGTAAAAATTTAACTTCACCGCATTAAAATTTATATTTTCCCCTTGCACAATCATCCAAAAATGCTTATAATAATTTTAACAGATATGCTCAAGTCAAAGAGCCGGTTCTGTTAAAGAAGACGATAGTTGACATACATAGTTATGGCTCCATCATCATCACATAGCTTTGCATATCAACTATTGCCTTTCTTTAATAATGAAAGGACAGTGTTCATAAACCCCAATTTCATATGCAACATTGCCTTTCGCTCATATAGAAACAATATCGTTATACCTGCGATACTTTGCCTGAATTGTCGTATGGTGTGAGGCTGTTGTTTTTTTATAATGGAAATTTTCCCTTTCCTGCCACTCGGGAAGGGGCTTATTTCCCGTGCGAAAGGATATTCTATGCGAATGTCCTTTATTTTTTTATAGTGGGAATCTAAACAGAAAGGGAGGATTTAATTTATGAAGTTAGATTTCAAAAGAATTTTAAGCTTTGTGCTCGCACTGGTTATGACAGTGAGCGCATTGACGGTGGTGAATGTCAGCAGTGTTATGGCGGCGGACGGCGACAGAGTTTTTGACTTGGGTTCGACAACCGTTCGTTCAAAATTAACTTTTAATGATTCTAATCAAGTACAGAAAAATTCTACAAACTCAGGTTATAAATCAATTTATGACGGATTTGGGGGAAATATTAGCGATTTTAGTTTATATTTAAAGGATAACAGAGATGCAAAAGAAGATGCTATAGATGCTGATAATGATACCAATATAACGAATTATGCTAAGCAAGGCTATATTGTTATGAAAGGTGGAAGCAATCCTGATTACATAAGCTTTGCAACTTCTAGTGATAGTTCTACATTAACTCTTTATGTTTCAAAAGTAGATTCGGGAAATAGAGGTGTAAAGGTTACCTCTGAAACTACGGGTTCTGTAGAAGTAAAGGAGGGCACTCCAGCAGATGGAAATATTCCTACTAAAAATGCTATTACAAAATTTGAATATACATTAAAAGGGCAAGATACTTATAAAATTCAAGCCAATAGTGGTAATCCAGCATATTTCCATTGTGTAATAGTTAATGAAGGCACCGGTGACGCACCCACTCCGGCAGCAACTTGGAGTGTTAAAACAGATGCCAATCTTCAAGGTAAGGTAGAGCTTGAGCAATTGACAAATTCAACTTCTGCCGTATTAAGATACACCGATGCGGATAACAAATATTCCGTAATTCCAAGCAGAAGGATAATTTTGCCCGGCGGAGAGTATGTAACAGATGTTGGAAACAATCATACTCTTGACCTTACGGGTAGTAAGTGGGACTACTACCTTACGGAAAATTTGTTTGTACCCCTTGCAAATATTTCTATTTCGGGCGAGGATGCAAAAAATAGGGTCCTGCACTTGGAGTGCGACACACATAAAACGGTATATTCAATAAAGCTTAGCGATGCTGATCCTGCTACAGCAATAGGTATGCTTGTTGAAGGTGAAAATGGCGGTTATGAAGTAGATACAGATATGTCCGCCGGTATACCCCTTCATTCAGGCGACTTAATAGCTACAATGGCAGGCGGTACGCTTGACGGTGAAGATACACAGACTGTCTCATTGAGCAGCAGCGGCGCTAACACAATAAATTTTGCATATGCGCCTTATGAGGTAAATCCTATAAGCGATAGTACAGGCAAGATAGAATTAAAAGATCTCAAGATAACATCCATTGCAAGAGCAGAGCGTCTTTTGGGCGGTACTGTACTTGATAAGACAACAAAGCATTTCTTTGTTGCAGCTAATAAGGATGCCGTGTCAAATTCGATATTTGCTTTGACCGACCCTGTTGAATTAGGTACAGATATCGATATGAAGGCGTTGGTTATAAGACGCCCCGACAGTGCAGATAGTCCTAAGGAAGGCGTTGGCTTCACATTAGCCTCGGCGGGAGAAGAAGAAAATGTTTCATATACATTGAAGGTATATTGTACAGCTGTTGCGGATGTACAGTCAGGCGACGGAGAGACAAGCATAGGTATTCAAGAAATAGATCCCGGTGATTTTTCGACTAAGGGCGATGCTGCCTTAAGCCAGAATGTGCCAATTCAAGATGCAGGCGTTATAGAAACACCCGAACAGCCTATAGAATTTGGCAATTTACAACCGGGTAAGTCCTACGCTGTATATAATCCATACGGCGCTAATCAGGGCAATCTTAGAATATTTGCTATGGAGCTTGTAAAAGTGACGGATACTTCAAGCCCGGGCGATGCATGGTATGCCGTTAATCAGAATCAAATTTTAGGTAATAGTTATTATAATGCTGCTACCAGCAATGGTCTTAGTAGAGACGGTGAATTTAGTGAAGCAATTTTTGGTGACGACGTAAAGTCTATAAGAGGTCAAAAATATGTTGCTATTAGTGCTCCCATCGTGCCCAATGCTTCCGGCAAATTATTGCTTTATCTTGTTATTAATAATAATGATTCAAAGTCAGCCAATGTAAAAGAAGCTGGAACACAGCATGCCGCAGTTACTTTACCCGGCAGAGAGGATAAGAATATTTTACCCATAGAGTTTACTGTAGAAAAAGGTAAATCATATACTATTGAAACTAGCAGTTCAGACGCTATTTGTCTTTACAAGGCAGAGTTAAAGCCCGACGAGCCCGCAAAGGCAACCATCACAGGTTCGGTCAAGGAAACGGGCAAACTTGAGGCTAAGATTCATTCAAACAGTGATCAGCTTGCATCAAAATCAGATCAAACAGCTTCTGATTATTCTGATCATAAAAATACTGCCACAAGCGGTAGTGTTGCAGAAAAGGCTATAGCCGACGCTGTAGTCACAATAACAGGCGATGATCTTGAAGGCGAACAGACAGCCGAAGTTAAGCCAGACGGTTCCTTCAGCTTTGACAACAACGGGGACCTTAAGGACGGCACTTATACCGTAAAGGCTACAACAAAGAACGGCAAGCTTATAGGTACAGAGACTATCGAAGTTACCGGTGGCGTTGCAGACAAAACTGCCAATTTTACTCTTGACAATACCGTTGCGGTAACACTTACTACCGATATTAAGGATTACAAGACTGCTATAGAGCTTAAATCGGGAAGTAATACGATAACTATATCGGATGTTACATACCATTATCTTCAGGATTCCGGAAATGGCGATGTTGCAAGATCGGAGAGTGTTACTCACTACTTCAACGCACCTGCGGGAACATACAGCGTAGCTTTCAGTAAAGAAGAAAGTAGATTTGCAATTCAGGACAGAAGCGGTAAAAAGTTAGATAGTATCACCATAGGAGAAAATGGCGCAAAGAGTCAGACCGTAAGACTTTATATTGCACCAAGCGGATCAGTGGAAGCTACTGATGCAAAGGCAAAAGCGGCAACCCTCAAGCCTGTAGAAAGAGGTATATACAGGTTTATAAGACAAAAGACAGAGCAGGATGCTACAACAAAATCAAGCGCTGCTGCAATTAAGTTTAAGTCAACAGAATCAAGTGGCGGTAGCTTTACAGACGATACCGAGCATATGTATGCAGAGGGTATATATAGAGAATTCAAATCTACTGATTTTACAGACGGTTATGAAAAGGGACCTAATGACGGCAGAATAGGTATAAGCGATGGTGTGGGTTATGTAGTATTTAAGGTTGCAAAGGGCGACAGCTACATTGCTAAAATAAAGACATCAACTGCTACCTGTATACTCGAACGTGTAGAAGGCGACGGAATGATTAATAATAACCGTAGCATTGTATCGGTAGACAGTCGTTTTGACACAACGGCAATAAGCATAACGGGAGGTACTCTGGAAGGCGGTTCAACCTATGTGCTTGCTTGCAATGCACCTGCAAGTGATGAAGACAAAGGCGCTGCAAATGTAGAGTCGATAGAGTTTGACGTTGCTTCACCGTTTGAGGTAGTAAACAATGTAGTAGACTTTAACGAGGATGGTGTTCAAGGCAAGCTCGTTGTAGGTATGTTCAATATGGAAGGTCTTGACGAGGATGCTCTTAACAACTACAGCACATTTGCTATACTTGTTGCAGAGAGTCAGGACGCTCTTAAATGGGCTGCTATAAACGGTACGGAATATGAGGGACATACTCCTAGTGACGATAAAGAAATTCAGGCTTCGACAGGTGACGAACAGGATGTAAGCGGCACCAGCGAAAAGCATGTGACAAATGGTCATGTAATGAAAGTGCCTATCAATGCCGATGGCACAACAGTTAATGTCTTGAGAGATGAGACACAGGAAGTATTCAAGAAGATAATCGGCGAAGGCGAAAAACCTCTTGTTCCGGAAGACGGTAACTATTACTACGGTGTTGTTGTTCAGAAAATTACTCAACCGCTTTATGCCATAGGCGCTGCAAAGTCAACAGATACGGGCAAGTGGACTGTTCAGGGAACACCGGTTACAATCACTGCAAATTAAAAGGAGGCTTGAAAAATGAAAAGAGAATATGTAAAGCCTTCAATGGCTGTAAACACATTTAACATGACGGACAATACAAATATAACTGCGTTAAGCTCTATTTCTCCCAAAAATGGTGAGAAGGCTACAAAGTATGGCTTGACACTGTTTGACGCAGAAGATCTTAAAAGTTAAAAAGCAATAATAAACCGGGCTGAGGTTTCCCTCAGCCCGATTTTTTCATCTCTCCGCCTGCTTAAGCGCGTTATCAACGGCATCGAGTAATATACTTCCCGTCACCTCGTAGTTCTTTTCAAGCTCTATGTCGGTGGACTGCATTGCCACCACCTGCGAGGCGATATCCTCTATACATTCCGAAAATGTGGGATAAAATACCTCCTGCGTTTCATTGAGAGCATCAAGCGATACGCTCAATATCTCGTTGCTGTCCACGCTCACGCAAAGCTCCACAGGCTTGCCCTGCAATATGATCTGTGAATAATATGTACCCTCCTTGTATTTTCCTTTGCCGTCTCCGCTGAAAAAGGCTATCACACCCACTATTATCACTATGCCTATAAGCGCAAGCGCCGCTGTTTTTATTATATCCCTCAATTTTATTACAAAAATTTTGGATGACATCTCTCTCACCTGCCTTTTGTTTTAATTATATTATATTTTGAGTGGATTTATGTTATATTTGTGGTATAATTAAGACATGAAGTTATTTTTATGAAGTCAAGGAGGCATATACATGAGCCTAAGATATATATTCGGAGAGAGCGGAACGGGCAAAACAAGCCTCTGCACCGATGAGATAGCCTCCGAAAGCAACGCACACAAAAGACTTTTTTACATAGTGCCCGAGCAGTTTACTCTGGAGTCCGAAAAAAACCTCCTCGGCAAAAAAGGCTCGTTCGTAAACATAAATGTTCTGGGCTTTAATCACCTTGCTTATTTTGTCATTTCGTCCCTGGGCACGGGCGGGAGAGTTATGCTTGACAGCGCAGGACGCGCCATGCTTATAAAGAAAATAATACTTGAAATGCGCGGAAGGCTGGATTTTTACGGCAGCGCCGCCGACAGACAGGGCTTTGCCGAGAGCATAGGCGATACCGTTACGGAGCTTATGCAATACGGCGTTTCATGCGACAGGCTTGAAGAGCTTGCCGAGGACGAAAAAACAACGGGTCTGGGACAGAAGCTCAAGGATATAAGCCTCATATACAGACGCTACACACAGTATATGGCTGAGGAATATCTCGCAGGCGACGGAGCCCTGGACTGCCTGCCCGAGCTTATAGCCGACTCCGCCGTGAAGGGCAGCGAGGTGTGGATAGACGGCTTCAAGAGCTTTACTCCGCAGGAAAACCGCATAATAGAGGAGCTTATGAAGCATTGCGAAAGAGTTAGCATAGTTTTCAGCATAGGCTCGGATAGCATAAGCTATGTAAACACAAGCCCCACAGACAGGGACTACGAGGTCAAAAGAGCTATAAACGCCATAACCTCCCTTGCGCGTGAAAACAATGTCGATATAGAAAAGCCGGTTTTGTGCTCCGAAGTGAAAAAGAAATATGCCCCCGCCATAAGATATCTCAGGGACAACTATTTCAGACAGAGCGCCAAGCCTTACGGCACGGATGACAAAAGCGTAAGGATATATAAATTTAAGGATATGTACAGCGAGATAGACAGGGTCTGTTCCGAGATATGCTCGCTTGTGAGCGAAAGAGGCTACAGATACAGGGATATTGCCGTCATAACGGGCAGCAGCGCCTATGACATTCCCCTAAGGCTTGCCTTCGGCAAGTCGGGCATACCCGATTTTCCCGACGCAAGGCGGGAGATAGCGTCTCATCCTCTCGCAGCCTTTATGCTCTCGGCTGTGGATATAGTTGCCTTCGGCTGGAACAACGACGATGTTTTCAGATTTCTGAAGACAGGCTATACCTCGCTTTCAGCGGAGGAGATATTCAGGCTCGAAAACTATGTCATATCAAACGGCATAGACCGCTACAAATGGCACAAGGAATGGAAATACGGCTTTAAAAAGGACGACAGCGACACTCTCCGCCCCGATACAGAGACTATAATATCGGCAAGAGATACCCTCTTTGACATACTTTCGCCGCTTGAGGACAATTTTACGCCCTCCAAAAAGGCGGACATAAGGCATATCACAGAAAAGCTCTTTGAGCTTGTCATTGGCTGCGGCATAAAGGAAAAGCTGGAGCAAAGCATAAGCTTTGCCGAGGAAAAGGGCGACAGGCTGAGGGCGGTCTATTACGAGGGAGTGTGGAACGAGATACTTTCCGTGCTCGACAAAATGGCTGAAATATTGGGCGGCGAAAGGGTAAGCCTTAAGGAATATTCAAAGATACTTTCGGCAGGCATAAGCGCATCCACGGTGGGCATAGCTCCGCCCACACAGGACTACATAACATCGGGAGATATAGAGAGAACAAGACTTCACGACATAAAGGCAATGTTCATACTGGGCGCAAACGAGGGCAGCATACCGCCCGTGCTCGATGAAAAGGGCGTACTCACCGAGGGCGAAAAACAGACGCTTGCGGACAAGGACATAGAGCTTTCGCCAACCTCCGTTTTTAAGACCAACAAGGGACTTCTGGGAGTGTATGCCAATATCATAAAGCCTACCGAGCTGCTTGTCATGTGCTATCCCGCGTCATCATTGCGCAGCGAAACGCTTTTGCCCTCATCAGTGGTGCAGAGAGTGAATGAGCTTTTCCCCGACGCACTGCACAAGATATCGGAGGGTAACGACGGTATGCTTCTTGGCGATTACGGCTTCGATATGCTCATAGGGCTTATATCAAGGGGCGATTACGGCGAGCTTGCGCGCAGACTTTATGCGCACTACAGCGCAAATGAAAAATATGCGCTCAAGCTGGAGGCTATAAAAAGAGGGCTTCTTAGCAATATTACGCCCGAATATCTCAGATCCTCGCTTTTGCCCGCCCTCTGGGAAAAGACTGTAAATACGCTCAGCGTTTCAAAGCTTGAAAGCTTTTCGCGCTGTCCCTTCAAGTTTTATATGTCCTATGTGCTCAAGGCAAGGGAAAGAGAGATATACGGCATAAAGAATACCGATGCGGGAAGTATAGCTCATAAGCTGCTTGAAATGTTTTCATTCAGGCTCAGAGACGAAAAGAGAGACTGGAAGGACACCGACAGAGAATATGCCTTCGAATTTGTGGACAGGCATATTGCGGAGGTCGCTGCGGAGTACGGCAACGATGTATATGAGACCAACAGGAACTCCGCAGTGCTGGGAAAGCTTGCGGACGCCGTAAAGCTCTCGCTCTGGGCAAGCCTTGAACAGATAAAGTCGGGACGGTTCAGACCCGAATATTTCGAGATAGGCTTCGGTGACGGCAGAAAACTCCCCGCCATAGAGATAGAGCTTGAAGGCGACAAGATACTTAAAATAAACGGCATAATAGACAGAGTTGACAAAATGCTTTCGGACGACGGCAGGGTATATGTGAGGATAGTGGATTACAAAAGCTCCGCCAAAAAGCCCGACATAACGGGCATATACGGCGGATTGCAGCTCCAGCTCGTCATGTATATGAACGCTCTTTGCTCCCGTGCGGATG
>CANQVZ010000063.1 GCA_947627425.1 uncultured Clostridia bacterium
CGACGAGGTAATAGACGAGGTGCTTAAGTCGGGACTGCGCGGCAGAGGCGGCGGCGGCTTCCCCACGGGCAAGAAGTGGGCATTTGCAAAGGCTGCCGAGGGCGACATAAAATATGTATGCTGTAATGCCGACGAGGGCGACCCCGGCGCATTCATGGACAGATCCATACTCGAGGGCGACCCCCACTGCGTAATAGAGGCTATGGCAATAGCAGGCTACAGCATTGGCGCGCAGAAGGGCTATGTATATGTAAGAGCTGAATACCCCATAGCCGTTAAAAGACTTCAGATAGCCGTAGACCAGGCTAAGGAATACGGACTTCTGGGCGAGCATATCTTCGGCACGGATTTTTCATTTGACATAGAGATAAGACTTGGCGCAGGCGCATTTGTATGCGGTGAGGAAACCGCACTTATGACATCGATAGAAGGACACAGAGGCGAGCCTCGTCCGCGTCCTCCCTTCCCTGCCGTAAAGGGTCTTTTCGGAAAGCCGACCATACTTAACAATGTAGAAACAAACGCCAACATAGCTCAGATAATATTAAAGGGCTCCGAGTGGTACAGCAGCATAGGCACGGAGGGCTCAAAGGGTACAAAGGTATTCGCCCTCGGCGGAAAGATAACGAACGTAGGACTTGTGGAGATACCCATGGGCACTACTCTTCGCGAGATAGTTGAAGAAATAGGCGGCGGCATACCCAACGGCAAGAAATTCAAGGCTGCCCAGACGGGCGGACCGTCGGGCGGATGTATACCCGCGGAGCACATAGACACGCCTATAGACTACGACAGCCTTATAGCTCTCGGCTCCATGATGGGCTCGGGCGGACTTATAATACTTGACGAGGACACCTGTATGGTGGATATATCCAAGTTCTACCTTGACTTCACCGTTGACGAGTCCTGCGGAAAGTGTACGCCCTGCCGTATAGGTACAAGAAGGCTCATACAGCTGCTTGAAAAGATAACATCCGGAAAGGGCGAGCTTGAGGACCTTGAAAAGATAGAGGAGCTTGCTATGCATATGAAGTCATCCTCACTCTGCGCTCTGGGTCAGTCGGCTCCCAACCCCGTACTCTCCACGATGAGATACTTCAAGGACGAATACCTTGCGCACATAAACGACAAGAAGTGTCCTGCAGGCGTATGTAAATCGCTCCTGCACTATGAGATAATAGCCGACAAGTGCAAGGGCTGTACTCTCTGCGCAAGAAACTGTCCCGCAAACGCTATCACGGGCAAGGTGAGAGAAGCTCACGTTATCGATCAGACCAAGTGTATAAAGTGCGGCGTATGTATGCAGAACTGTAAGTTCGGCGCAATAGAGAAGAAGTAAGGAGGGTGCTAAGATGGAAAATACAGTAAGCTTAAAAATAAACGGTATTCCCGTAACAGTGCCTGAAGGCTACACTATTTTGCAGGCTGCAAAAGAAGCCAATATAGAGATCCCCACGCTCTGCTATCTCAAGGATGTAAATTGCATAGGCGCGTGCAGAGTGTGTGTTGTTGAAATAAAGGGCAGGAGAGGTCTTGTGGCTTCATGCGTTTACCCCGTTGAGGAGGGCATGGAGGTACTCACGAACACTCCCGCCGTAAGAAAATCCAGAAAGACAACTCTTGAGCTGATACTTTCAAGCCACAACAAGAAATGTCTTTCATGCCCCAAGAATAACCACTGCGAGCTTCAGAAGCTCTCACTCGAATACAATGTTGACGAGGACAGATTTGCGGGCGATGAGGAGTTCCCCGAGGTAGACGACAAGTCACCCTACATCATAAGGGACAACAGCAAGTGTATAAAATGTATGCGCTGCGTTGCCGCTTGTAAGAAGCTCCAGTCCGTTTCCGTAATAGGCGCAATAAGAAGAGGCTACAATGTCCATGTGGGCTGTGCCTTTGAGGAGAGCCTGAACGACGCTCCCTGCGTTGGCTGCGGTCAGTGCGTGGTTGCCTGTCCCGTGGGCGCTCTCACGGAAAAGAGCCAGACCGACAAGGTATGGGAGGCGATCGCCGACCCCGACAAGAAGGTAGTGCTTTTCACGGCGCCCTCTATACGAGCAACTCTCGGCGAGTGCTTCGATATGGCTCCCGGCACCGATGTTGAGGGCAAAATGGTGGCTGCGGCAAGAAGGCTCGGCGTAGACAAGGTGTTCAATATGAACTTCACAGCCGACCTCACCATTGTGGAAGAGGCTCACGAATTCGTTGAAAGAGTTAAAAACGGCGGCACTCTGCCGATGTTTACATCCTGCTGTCCCGGCTGGGTAAAATTCCTCGAGCATTACTATCCCGAGTTCATACCCAATGTGTCCAGCTGTAAATCGCCTCAGCAGATGTTCGGCGCAGTTTTAAAGAGCTACTACTGCGAGAAGGAGGGCATAGACCCCAAGGATCTCTTTGTAGTGAGCATAATACCCTGTACCGCAAAGAAATTTGAAGTTACAAGAGAGGAACAGTTTGCTCTCGGTATGCCCGATGTGGATGTATCGCTCACCACAAGAGAGCTTGGCTCCATGATAAAGGAGGCGGGCGTAATGTTCACAGCTCTTGAGGACGAGAAATTTGACAATCCCTTTGAAACAGCCAGCGGCGGCGGCGAGATATTCGGCGCTACGGGCGGCGTTATGGAGGCAGCCCTCAGGACTGCGGCTCATATACTCGACGAAAGCCTCGAGGTGACTGACTTTGTTGAAGTGAGAGGTCAGAAGGGCGTCAAGGAGGCTACCTACACAGTAGGCGGAGTGAAGGTGAATGTTGCCGTTGCTTCGGGTCTTGCAAACGCAAGACAGGTGATAGAGGACATAAAGAGCGGCAGGAAGGACTATCAGTTCGTAGAGGTCATGGCTTGTCCAGGCGGCTGTATAAACGGCGGCGGTCAGCCCATACAGAGCGACAGCGTAAGAAACAATGTCGACCTTAAGGCTCTGCGCTCGGAGGTGCTCTACACATCCGACAAGAACAACAGCATAAGAAAGTCGCATGAAAGCCCCGTCATAAAGATGGTTTATGATGAGTATTTCGGCGCTCCGGGTTCGGAGAAGGCGCATAAGCTGCTGCATACTACTTATGTTAATAGGAAGAAATAATAAAAATAATGTTAAAAGCGGGCTGAGGAAAACCTCAGCCCTTGCTTTTGTTTATGCCATATGTTATAATGTAAATAGGGATAGGCGAAAGCCTTGATCTCGCAAAGGGAGCAATTTAATGCGGTTGTCCCTCCTCTTAATATGATTTCAAGGGTTTGATGCCTATGTTATAGGATAAAAATGTTTGGGATTCTATGAAAGGGGGAATAGTATGTATCATGAAAGATTTTTTGAAGCTTATGCTTTTTCTGATGTCATGTCAGAACATATTGACTTTGATTTGTCTTATTCTCTACATATTAAAATAGCCGCTTTCAGTACTCCCATAACTGAATAAAAGCAGCTATTTTATCGCTTTTTATCAGAGGGACAACTGTTGGTTGTTCCCTTTGTGTTTATATGATAACATATTTTTGATTATATGTCAAGTACGAATAGAAAACGGGCTGAGGAGAACCTCAGCCCGTTTTGGCATTCTATCAACTATGTAATGAATGTAATGTGAATGACTGGTTTGACATCTGACCCGGCTTTGTATAAGCCGCGATAGCCGCAGAAGTATTAAGCGTCAAATTTATTTTGTCCATAGCACTATAGCAAGTAACCATCATGCTTGGTCTTTTATATTCCTTTTTCATAATCAATTACCTCCTACAATTATTACTCAGCCGCAGGATCAAGTATTCTTGCGGGGTCATTACCACCTTCCTGATTGGAAATGGTATATATCTTTGTATAATCTGAAGAACCACCGGCATAATCGTAAGATACCCAAGGAATGAGCGCCTTAGCACTACCGCCTGTTGCAATCTTGTAATAGGTCTGAACGAAAAGCTTGCTTGTATCTCCGATTGTACCTATATTGGCAGTCGGTTCACCCGGATCGGTGGTATTTATTGTATCTACAGCTGTATTTACAACATCACCGAATATTATAACATCCTTTGGCTTTAAATCTGTATCTGAAAGTCCCTTGCTATCAAGATGTCCATTTATTGCGGATGAATTGTTTGCATTGAAATAACTCTTAGATGTTTCATAAGTCATCATTAAATCATTAAGTTTATTATAAGTATCCTTATCATATACATCATAACCTACAGCCTTTATCTGACTGAGAGCATATTCAATCTGTTCGGGAGTACCCTTGCTGTCTCCCTGTAATGATATCTCACTTATTATTCTGAATACCGTATCGGTGTCTTCAATAGATGATTTACCGTCTGATGTCAAAAGCTCTTTAACTTCCTGCTTAACTTCATTTCCCTGTTGAGAAACAACAGCCTGATTCTCTTCAAGTCTTTCAAAAACAGGTGAATCAAATATATTGTTCGGGTCTGTAATTCTGATTGACTTAACATATGAAAGAGTTGAATCACTGCTCTTGTGATCAGATTTATTCAAAGCAGTTACCCTATATATACTATTAGGCTTTAATGTAACATTGTGCTGACCTGTAGTTTCAAATTCCTGTTCTGCTTGAGCGGAACTGTCAGAAGCACCGTCTGCTGTGAGCTTTTCAACTTTAATGCCATTTACAGAGCTTTCTATAATGGCAGTACATTCATTTGTCTCAGGGTTGGCATAATTTGTCCAGTTTCCTGTCTTGAATATAATATACTGACTGTCTGTTTTCTCAGAATTAAGTATACCATACTCTGTGCCCTTTGTTGTATAGCCTTCAGGATCCATATTATTATATTTAGTTCCGCCTGCACCAGCGCTTGTATAGTCGTTTGCGGAAGCTGTCTGGAAGCTGTATGCTACGATTTTTCTTGCGTCATTGCCGTAAAGAGTTGCTTTGTCCTCACCAAAGCCATATGTACCTAAGCCTATGGTTTTGGTAAGACCGGCTATAGTTGATGCCAAATCACCGGTAATATTCTTATCCTCGTTAAGCGTAGTAATATCGGAAGCTACCGTAAACTTAATGCCATATGCTCCGTCAGTCGGCTTCGCCGTACTTGGTACGGTATAGATGAAGTATCTCTCGTTATGATTGGATTCTTTGCCGTTGTGGAAAAGTATACTTGCTTTGCTATCCTTTACATTTGCAGGTTCCCATTTATATACATTATCGGGTAATGAGCCGTAAGTTCTCTTCTGACTATCATATTTACCGGCAATTATAAATGTATCTCCCGGTTCAGCGGTAAGAGATATAGAAGGATTATCTGTTTTAGCCTCCAGTTTGTTGTTATTGTTTGTAGCGTCGTTTGCCTTAAATATATATATTTCTGAATTTAGTTTTTCGCCTTCAGCGCTGAACTTGACATTAATTTTGGGTTTGGGTGGCTGCTGTTCTTTAAGAGCAACAGTTGAACCAATATAGAATATATCCATACTCTTTATGGAATAAAGATGATAGTCTGTATTCGCAAGTACATCAAATTCATACTTTGAATATTCATTATTTTCGTACGCCGCTTTTGTAATGCCGCTATTTTTGTCGTTACTGTTAAGGCATAATGTTCTGTCTTCATTAGCATTCTTACTTGATGCAGCATATACATATACTTTACCGTCATCGGTCGGCGTAAACTTTATATAATCTTTTTCGGAACTGCCGCTGGTACCTGTTCTTACAGCCTTTGTTGCCGTAAGCTGCTGATTACCGTTTGCTTTTGTTACCATATCATCGTTAATAGTTACATTTATATAATTGCTATCCTCATTTGTACGAGTTTTAGCAATAAATGAATTACCGCTTGTATTGTCAAGCAGGAATTTACTATCTTTATCAAGCATATAACTGCCCGATGTACTTGTCGTTCCTGAAATAATTGGTATTAAGTTATCATCAAGGTCGTTTGCATTTAATGTTTCCACAAACTCCGGTTCCTTCGGCGCGTCCGCAACCTCAAACTTAGCAGAATAAATTCTGATATTGCCGTTTTCGCCTACCTTACCCTTGTTATAAACAGCATATTCGCCGCTTGTAAGGTTATCAAATGTTATAGTTTTAGTTGAAACTTCATCGCCGCTTGCCTCAACAGTTTCAGACTTAACTTCAGTGCCTACTTCCTCTATGCCGTCCAAATAATTTCCCGTTGTATTTGCAAGAGCGAGAGTTGCGGTGTCGCCGTCGGAATTTTGATCCTTTACACACTGTACGGTGAATGTGATCTTGCCTACTTTGCCGTCGCCAAGCTCACCGACAGTAAAGCCGATACCGCCCTTTGCTATTTCTGCGCTGCCTTCGGTCTGCTCGCCGCCGTCCTTAGCTGCTCTAAGAACAACTGCCATAGCGTCCTCGCCATAATCCGGTGTGTCTGCTTCACCGCTTACGGAGTATACATTCTGATAGCCGTTGCCGACTACTCTTAAGTAACCGCCGCCAAGTATAGTACCGCCATAAAGACGCTCGCCTACAAGGTCGGTAGCATTTACAATGCCTTTCGACGGATCAATATTTTCTACTTGCTCTGTTAAAAACTTTACAGGTGTAGCGGTGAATTTGGCAGCATTATAAGTACTGCTGCCATCAGTAACATTAAATGCATTAGGCGCAAGCGTACCGCCGCTCATGGATGCGGTGTACTCGTCCTCATGCAAGGTAATGGTTCCCGCTCCTATATCTCCAAGCTTGTCAAGGTCGTAACCGCCCTTTTCATTAGTGCTGACAAGCATAGTCTGAGCTTCGCCACTACTGTTAAGCAAAATTGAGAATACCATGCCGTCTTTGCATGTGAGGTGAAGTATTCTGTTTGCTCCGCCTGTTACCTTTATGTTTGCATTAAGCACTACAACGGCAGCCTTGAACATATTTGCCGTGGGCTTTACGGTAAATGTCTTTGATCCGTCATCATATGTCACAACCTCTGCGCCATCGTCGTCCTTAAGGTCTTTGCTCAAAGCTTCCTTTGTAGGTATGATTATATAGTTTGTGCCCTTGTATACAAGTAAGTTTCTTTCGGTAAGAGTTTTTACCGAAGAACCTGTATCTATCTTTTCACCTACGCCAAATTCAAGCTTATTTTTTTCAAAGCCATCCAATGAACTTGTAAGTGTACTTAATGCATTGTCATCAAACTTCCATGTGTATCTCTCGTCTGTGTCTCCGCCTTGACCATCATCATAAACTAAATCAATTCTAAATATACCTACTTTATTTCCTGATGCAGAAAAAGTATATGTATCAATGCCATTTAATTCTACATCAACCGGCTTTGCGGCATTATTTTTTCTTCCCGGAATCTTATTATTAATAAATGTATATTGTCCGTCGTTACTGCTTTTGGCAGACATTGTTGCAGTGTCATCATTGCCATCACGATAACAATAAATTAACACATTACACTTTTCCTTTGTTGTTGTTATTGTGAATGTTGCTTTAGCATCCTTATTAGAATATATGGCTTGATCGCTATTTGGCTTACCAGTATCACCATCAAATATATGATCAGTAAATTCTAAAATATAATCAGCATTTGACAAATTAGCTTTTCCCAATGAGAAATTATATGTTTTACTTTTATCCACTGTATCAGGAAACTTAAGCCAATCAGATAAATTACTATCTGTCGCCTTCCAAGTATCCTTCACCGTCGCCGCACTCACACTCGCCGTATTAACGACAACAAGCGAACTGAGCATCAAAATAAAAGCCAACAGTCCGCTGAAAGTTCTTTTGAAATTCATTCTCATAAAAACATCCACCCTTTCTGTCTGAATTTCAACATAATATAAAATTGTTATTTTTGCAAAGCCTTAGAATGTTAAGTCGGGTTATGAACGACCTGAGCCCCTGCGCACACCGAGCGAAAACCCCTTTTCGCAAGGGTGTGTACATAAATATCGCCGTTTCATTTTGCCGCTGTGATCCAGGCAGCGGCAATTGCCCGAATGAGCCGAAGCTCCCTATGATAGGGCGATAAAGGCTCCCACTCCGAAGAGCGCGCCGTAATGGCGGGAAGGGGGTTCCCGACTTAACAGTTTAAGGCTTCGCCTGTGATTGGCGTATATTTTAAGCAAAAAAATGCTTAAAATCTGCGCGGAACATGAAAATACCCCCCCCCACGATGATCTCGTGAGAGGGATATGGTATCTCATTATGTGGTATTACGGGAATTTCCCGTAATCTTA
>CANQVZ010000064.1 GCA_947627425.1 uncultured Clostridia bacterium
CCCCCAGAGGGGGAGCCAAGAATTTGGGGCTGACCGCTGCCTCTCGGCGCCCCTGTTCAGCACTTTTGCTTCGCAAAAGCAAGGCTTTGCCTTGACGGATAAGTCTTTCCGCTGCAATGGGGGAGCTGGCTTTTGAATCGGAAAGATTAATCCGACGATGCCGTTAGGCATCGCTTTCCCGAAGGGAAAGTTCTGATACCCGAAGGGCGACTGAGGGGGCTATATAAAATTCATCTTTACAAAACAAAAAAAATATTATAAAATAATTATAAGTGAAATTTTTGAATAAAGGCGGAGGTATTTATGAAAATATTTAAGAAAACGGCAGCAGTTCTTTTGGCTGCTATAATGAGTATAGGGACATTTAGCCTTGCAAATGCGGGCGTTGATGACCTTCCCGTGCAGACTGTTGACAAAACATGGAATATGGGGGATCATGAACCTATGCAACAGGCAAGTGCAGAGCCTTTCGACTGGAATGGACTGCATATAGAAGCCACATCATTAGATTCAAAAACAGCAAAGTTTGACGGTACATATTTAATAGTACAAGGCGGAGCAAATGTAATATCCTTCAAGGTGGGAGGAAGCTGTAAAATAAGCGTTACATATAAGAGCAACAAAAGCACCACCGATGAAAAAGAAGCAAGAGGATTAACAATAAAAGCCGGTTCAACTACACTTCTTGATGGTACATTGATCGAGAATAAATCTTTGGGCAATAATAAGCCAATAACTGCCCAATATACGGGCAGCGGAGATACTATAACCCTTACACCTATGGGTGGAGGAGTAAGCATAAGTGAAATAAAGTTGACTTTTGATATGAAGCTTAACGCCAAGGGCGACATAAACGGCGACAAGAATGTGAACAAGGTCGATGCCGACATGGTATTGAGACACCTTTCGGGACTTGATGAGCTCACGGACGAGGTAATGTTAAATGCTGCGGATGTAAACAGCAACGGAGAAATAAATATAGCCGATGTTGTGTGGATACTCAACCATAAGGTCGGCGAGGATGTAGTTGTGGACAGCGTAGATACCTCTGACGGTACGGAAGTAAGCAACGAAAGCGATTTTTTTAAAAAGTTTGATGCAAAAGAAACAAATAAAAAGATATATGTTATGGATGATATATCTTTCAGCAAGCAAATAAAATTTGACGCTAGTAAAGATTATTATGAAAATATTTCAATTATAGGTGTTCCCGACAGCAACGGAAATCTGCCTGTATTAAACTTTGAGGGCTTAACCGGAGTAGACGATAAAGGTGCTGGAATAAAAATATCCAGCAGCAACAATACATTAAAAAACCTGATAATCGAAAAAGCAAATGACAATGGTATACAAATCAAAGAAGTAACTGCTAAAAACAATGTTGTTGAAAATTGTATAGTCAGATACAACAACGATAGCGGTATACAAATCTCAAAGGGCGCAGAGGGAACAATACTAAAAAATGTTTACAGCTACAGAAATTGCGACCTTGCTTCCTTTGGAGGTAATGCCGATGGTTTTGCCATAAAGCTTGGCGCAGGACCAACAAAAACAACGGATGAAAAAATAATAGATGAAAGTAAGACTACCTGTATTGACTGTTATGCTTGGGAAAATGGCGACGATGGCTGGGACAGCTTTGATAAACAGGAGACATACTGGACATACCGAGTAGATTATAACAACTGTATGTGTTGGAACAACGGTATTGTAGAAAATGCTTTGGGTTATACCGATTATGTTAACGGAAAACCGCTTGATGAAAATATGACATTCATAAGAGCATTTAAAAAAGGCAATCCATCCGCTTACAATACATTTGTAACACAATATAACAACGGCTCGCTTTGTTCAAGAACTGTATCGGCAGAACAATATTACAGTAGGCTTGATTCACTTCTGGGCAGTAGTATATTGATTGGCAGCGATTCGTTAGATGCTTCGGGAATAGTTAAAAAATGGGGCGGCAATCCCAACGGCTTTAAGTTCGGAAGTGCTTATACACAGGATAACTCCGAAAGATATGTCAAGAACTGCATAGCCTTCGATCACGTTAAAAAGGGCTTTGATCAGAATAATTCCGGAGCAAAAATATGGGCTGAAAACTGTGTGGCTTTTAATAATAAGCAAAGCAACTACGCATTAGGACCTTACACCGCTTATCAGTGGAATAATATTTACGGCTGGAGCGGAAGCAATGACTTGCCAACGGCAGCATCGGGAGTAAATGTTTCAACTCCCAAGGATATGTCGCAGAATGAAACGGCAATAAGAAACGCCGCCGACAGAATAATAAGCTACGCGCAAAACAACACAGTCGTTCCGTCAAGTATATTCACGGAGATATTCGGAAATAACTAAACAATAAACTAAGAGCGGGCTTTCGCCCGCTCTCAATTTATTTATCAAGATATCTTTGAAGTATCACAAACAATTCCTTTATATTGATAGGCTTTGCGGTGTGGTCATTCATACCGCAGTCCAAACAATGCTGAACATCATCAGAGAAGGCGTCCGCCGTCATAGCTATGATGGGTATGTCCTTGTCCGCTCTGTCGAGCTGTCTTATTGCCTTTGTGGCCTCGTAGCCGTTCATTACAGGCATCCTTATATCCATAAGTATTGCGTCATAATAGCCTATGTCCGAGGTTTCAAACATATCCACGCAAGCCCTGCCGTTCGCTGCCCTTTCGAGCACAAGACCCGCGGAGGAAAGTATCTCGTCCGCTATCTCCCAGTTCATATCTATGTCCTCCGCAACAAGTATTCTCCTGCCCGTGAAGTCCATAATATGGGCGTCGTTGTATGTATACTCTTCCACATTTTTTTCAACAGCGCTGTCCTTACCTTCGGCAGCAAATTTGCTGAGTGTGGAATAGAGCTTCGACTTGAACAAGGGCTTTGATATGAAGCCCTTTATGTTGGCTGACACAGCCTCGTCCTCTATGTCGCTCCAGTCATAAGCGGAGATCAGGAATATGGGCGTGTGGTCGCCTATCTTCTTTCTTATTTCCTTTATGACTTCAAGACCGTCCATATGGGGCATCTTCCAGTCGATAAGCGCAAAGTCGTAATTGCTGTTTTCGCTGTATCTCTTTTCAACCATTTTTATGGCTGTTTTGCCATCAAGAGCAGACTCTGCCTTTACGCCAAGCTCCTCAAGGTTGGAAACCGCACTGGAACAGAGCTGGTCGTTATCGTCCACAACAAGCACATTCCATTCGGGGAGCTTCATTTCCTCCTCCTTGATATTTGCCTTTTCCAAATCAAGCGTTATGTGGAACTCCGTACCCTCGCCAAGCTCGCTCTTTACATTTATGGTACCGTTCATAAGGTCTACTATATGCTTTGTTATAGCCATACCGAGACCCGTACCGCTTATGTTCTGCACCTCCTCGGTGTCCTCTCTTGCAAAGCTGTCAAATACCTTCTTCTGGAATTCCTTTGACATACCTATGCCCGTATCCTTCACCCTGAAATGCGTTCTTATATAATTGCTGCCTACGGGCGAATCCTCCTGATAGAGATAAACATCTATGCTGCCGCCTGCGGGCGTGAACTTCATTGCATTTGAAAGTATATTGAGAAGCACCTGATTGAGCCTTGTGGAATCACAGTATACATCCTCTGTCTGTATTTTTTCTATGAATATGTCAAAGAACTGTTCGTTTGCCTTCACCTGAGGCTTGACGATATTCACTATATCGTCAATGGTCTCTCTGAGCGAAAGCACGGTGTTGTTGAGCGTCATCTTTCCGCTCTCTATCTTGGACATATCCAGAACATCGTTTATAAGTCCCAGAAGATGCTTGCTCGAAAGCTTTATCTTGTCGAGGCAGTCCTCCACACGCAGAGGATTGTCCTTGTTCTTTATGGCTATCTCCGTCATACCCACAATGGCGTTCATGGGCGTTCTTATGTCGTGGCTCATGCTGGAAAGGAACTCACTCTTTGCGGCGTTTGCGTGCACAGCCTCTTTTTGGGCTTCGTTAAGCTCCTTCATATATCTCTGCGACATTCTGTAATATATCAGGAATATGGCTATCATTACCGCAAAGATCGAAGCCGAGCATACAAGCACGGATACGAACCTTATTGTGCTCAAATGCTTCATGACCTCGTTTATCCTGTCGCTTGTCATTATGCTGACAAGATACCAATTGCAGTAATCATCGCTTATCTGCGAGCAGTAAATATATCTGTCCTCGCCCGCATATCTGAGAGAGGTCTGATACACCTCGCCCTTTGATATGGCGTCCTTGAATTCGTCCACATACTGCTGCGGAGTTTTCTCGGAGTCCTCATCGATCATATTCAGGAGCCTGTCAAAATAGTTCTCTCTGAAGGCGTCGCCGTTGCGTATTATAAAATCGCCGTTTGGCGCTATGAGCTGCGAATACATATCGTTTTCATCCTTATAGAGATAGAGCGCCTTGTTGAGATAATCCATGGATATGCCCATTATAACGGCATCGCTTCTGGTGCCGTCTGACATGGGATATCTTGCCTTCTGACCGAGCACGAGCTTTTTCTCGCTGCCCACAACGCCCTGCTCCACTATAAGCCCCGTGTGCTCCAGCGACTTAAGGGCGTTGTCCATATCCACTACCTTCACAGGCTCGCCATATATATTTTCTATCTTGCCGTCCATTGTGATAAGAGCCATATAGTCAAAGCCTCTTGCTCTCAATGACTTTGCAAGCCCCGTTTTCATGTCGTCGCCGTATACGGCGTCCTCCGGAGGATTGTTTTCTATTATAGATTTCACCTGGTCTTGTCTGAAGCTTATTATAACATCAAACTTCTGATAAAGCTGGGCGTTTATCTCCGACATATATATCTCGTTTATTGCCTTTACAGCCCTGTCACTTCCGTTTGAGAGGAATATAGAAAGCCATGTGAAGGCAAGCACGCATATAACGACCATGCTGAGCGCACTGAGCGTCAGAAATCTCCTTAAACTTCTTTCCATAAAATATCTTCTTTCCTTTTATGCTTTTGCTTAGTTCAATATTACTTAGCGTCGTCCTTATTCTTGAGCCATGTCTTTGCCACTACCTCGTCCATGACCTGCTCAAATGCCTTGAGAAGCTTGGGATTGAAAACTCCGCACTCGTTGTTGTATATCATATTGACTGCGGTCTCATGGCTGAAAGCCGCCTTGTAAACTCTGGGCGATGTAAGGGCGTCGTAAACATCGGCAAGAGCCACCACCTGCGCCCAAATGGATATATCGTCGCCCGCAAGTCCGTCGGGATAGCCCCTTCCGTCCCATCTCTCATGATGATGACGACAGATATCGTAGCTGTATTTATAAATGCCCTCCTCCATAACGGACGGTATTTTCTGCAATATCTCGCAGCCCCTTGTGGTATGGGTCTTCATTATTTCAAATTCTTCCTTAGTGAGTCTGCCTGGCTTGTTGAGTATGGTGTCCGAAATGGCTATCTTGCCCACATCGTGAAGCATTGCCGCCGTCACTATCTTGTCTATCTCGGCTTTAGGCAGGTGATATTCGGGATACATATTGCTTATCTGCGTCATAAAAAGGTCTGTAAGCCCGCATATACGCTTTACATGCTCGCCCGACTCGCAATCTCTGAACTCTATAAGCTCGGCAAGAGTTTCCACAAGCGACTGGTTCATCTTCTTGATATGCTCCACCTGCTCCTCAACTATAGATTCAAGCTCGTTTCTGTGGCTGTAAAGCTCGACTATATTGTTGACACGGCATCTCAGGAAATTTGAAAAGAACGGTTTTCTTATGACATCGACTGCGCCGAGGTTATAGCCCTCCATGAGCATGGATCTGTCCTCCTCGGCAGTTATAAGAAACACGGGGATATTGGTATATCCCATTTTGTTTATTTCCTTGAGTACCTCAAGACCGTTTTTCTTGGGCATGAGAAGGTCGAGAAGTATAGCACAAAGCTCGCCGTTTCTTTCCTTTATAATCTTGATGGCTTCCTCGCCGTCAGCCGCCTGAATTGCATTATACCTATCTTCAAACAGGGCTGCAAGCAGCTCTCTGTTATTTTCAACATCATCGACAACAAGAATTGTTTTTTTCATAAAGACCTCACCTTCTAATTAATAAAAATCAAAAAATTAACCGCGGTTTTTCTTTATACATTCCATTATCTTTTCCTGAATGGGCTGTATATTGTCGAATATAGCCCTCGCTTCCTCGGGAGAGCCCTTGCGCTCAAGGCTCACTATATCCGAATAAGCCTCAAAAAGCGGAGTGATGGACAGATTTCCCGTAACGCCCTTTATGGCGTGAGTCTTTTCTATAACGGTGTTGTGGTCGCCTCTGTCAAAGGCGGCTTTTATCTCGGGGTCGTCAAGCATTTCGGGCAATTTATTTATAAACTTTTCGTAGAGATCCGTCCTTCCCAGACATCTCTCAAGACCCTCATCAACATTAGCTCCCAAAGCTTTAAGCTCGTCGAACATACTCATTGGAAAACAACTCCTTTTCTATTAAACAATAATATATTTTCTGTACTTACTATGATGATACATTTTTAACCTATGTGAAAGATTATTAAAATAGCCCATAATAATTTATTTTATTATATCACACTGTTATTAAATTGTCAAACTAAATACGAGGGACAAGAAGTAAATTTTTATGTGGGCTTGTGTGATGTAAAAAAATAAAATCATACAAAAAATACCGACAAAAAAAGCCCGATAAAATCGGACTTTTTAGGTATGAGCCATTCGGGACTCGAACCCGAGACCCCTTGATTAAAAGCTTTTAGCTTCCTATCATCACTTGGAATTGCTGTATGTAAGGACTTAGGAATTCAACTATTTTTTGCCAGTAGCCGAAGTGTACCAGCCATGTCCATATTGCGAAAGCATTCCATATCATTATTATTATAATACCTATGCTTATTTTCTTTCTCCGGCTATAGTTCTTTTCTTCTTTGTAGTTTCCTTTTTCAACTTTTTCTCCGTATATGTCAACTAGCTTGCCTTGTTTTATAAGTTTTTTTCGATTTTCCTTATATTGTACTTCTTCTGCAGTTTCAATGGTTTTACCATTTCTGTTTATAGATCTTCCGTATGCGTCTACAAGTTTGCCCTGCTCTATCAGTTTTTTTCTCTGTTCCTCTGTCAATGGTATTACCTTCTTCTTTTTCTTTTATTTAAGTATAATTCTAACTTGATAATTTTGTGTTGTCAAGTCTTTCGTCCTTTTCTTCTGTTATAAGTTCAAGTCTTGCTATTTCTTTTAGTTGTTCCCTTTCGCTTAATTTGTGGAAATAACATAATATTTCTTTATCTGTTTCGGATAGATTTTCTGTTTGTGCTGTTCCTGTAAGTACATATTCTATGCTTATATTTAGATATTTGCATATTCTCAATAATTTTATTGCTGATGGCTCGCTTCCTTTTTTCCATGTACTTATTAAGCTGTCTGAATAACCTAAATCTATTAACATTTTTTTTGCAGTTATTTTCTTTTCTTTTAAAGTTTTTTCTATTCTTTTTATATAGTCCATTTTCTTTTCCCCTAAATATTTTTAAAATTCCTATTGACAAACTGAATATATTCTGTTATTATATTCTTAACTAAATATATTCAGATTTTCTTAATATTTTTAGTTAAATACTTTAATTATAACAAATTTCAAGCTTTTATGCAAGGTGAAAGGGGAAAGGTAAATGGCTACTTTTAAAGTTAAGTGTAAATATTATGATGCTTTTTTCAGTAAAGAGTATTGTGAAGCTGTTGACAGTGTGTTTGAGCTTTTGGATGAATTGTGTTTTGATTATCTGGCCGGTGATGAGATTTATGATATACAGTCTTCTATTAAACATAAGCTTGAGGAAATAAATTATATACCTTATACGCTTATACAAGAAATTTGTCGTTTCAATAATAAATATCCCGATAAGGAAATCTATTTTTAATATTACTGTCCTTTCTGGGGCTTTAATATATAGGTTTTGGGCGGTCAAGTACAATGCGCCGCCCTGCCTTTCCCTTTAATGGGGTACGCTTATATTATTATGTTAGGAGGTTGAAAAAATGCGTTTTGGTAATGATAAGGTGAAGTTGACGCAGATTAAGCGTATTGTAACAAAAAATGGTA
>CANQVZ010000065.1 GCA_947627425.1 uncultured Clostridia bacterium
GCCTCGGCGGATAAGGCTTTCTCAGATATCAAAGCGCGGCGGACGCGTCATTTTTTTGCTTTTATTTATTTGATTTTGGCACTTCTGTTGTATTATATACTTAGGCGGAGATGATAAAATGAAATACGGTTATGTGAGAGTGTCCACAAAGGAACAGAACGAGGACAGACAGCTCATAGCAATGCGGGAATACGATATTTCTCCGCAGAATATATATACGGACAAGCAGAGCGGAAAGGATTTTGAGAGAGAAAATTATAAAAGGCTCGTAAAAAAGGTGAAAAAGAATGATGTCATAGTCATAAAGAGCATTGACAGACTTGGCAGGAATTATAAGGAAATAATAGAGCAGTGGCGCAAGATAACGCAGGAGAAAAAGGCGGACATAATAGTGATAGATATGCCCCTTCTGGACACCACGAGGAATAAGGACCTCATGGGCACATTTGTGGCGGATCTGGTGCTTCAGGTGCTTTCGTTTGTGTCGGAAACGGAGCGCGCGAACATAAGGCAGAGGCAGGCAGAGGGCATAGCCGCAGCCATAGCAAGAGGCATAAAATTCGGCAGAAGAAGGATATACGACCCTGCCGACTATATACATATATACAAGAGGGTGAAACGGGGCGAAATAATGACAAAGGACGCCATAGCCATAATGGGCGTGAGCGAAAAGACATACCGCAGAATGAAAGCCGAATGGGATAGGATGCTGACGGAATAATTATGACCGTCGGAAAGTACAGTTCAGGACAAACAAAAAAGGAAGCCAATGGCTTCCCTTTTTATAATCAAAATACCTTTTCAAGTATATTCATAGCCTTGTCTATGTCCTCTTTCTTCACTATGAGCGAGGGCACAAATCTTATGACATTGCTGCCCGCGCCCACGAGCAAAAGTCCGTTTTCTATAGCCGAGGCAATGTATTCCGATGCGGGCTTATTCAGCTCTATGCCCTGCATAAGTCCCATGCCTCTCACATCTATTATTACATCGCTGTGGTTTTTGGCAAAGGCTTCAAGCCTTTCTCTCAGATATTTGCCCTGTGCTTTGACATTTTCCAAAAGACCACCCGTAAGCTCGTCCACTACCACATTTCCCGCAGCTGCCGCGAGGGGATTGCCGCCGAAGGTGGACGCATGGTCGCCGGGCTTAAAGGCGCTTGCCACATCCTCCTTGGCAAGCATTATGCCGCAGGGTACACCGCCCGCAATGCCCTTTGCCGCCGAAACTATGTCGGGCACAACGCCGAAGCTCTGATATGCAAAGAGTGTGCCGAGCCTTCCCACGCCGCACTGTACCTCATCGAATAAAAGCAGTATATCCCTCTCGTCGCAGAGCCTTCTCACAGCCTTTATATATTCCTTGTCTGCGGGTATTATGCCGCCCTCGCCCTGAACGGGCTCCATGAGCACGGCTATTGTGTTTTCGGTCATAGCGTCCTTGAGCGAATCAAGGTTGTTGAATTCGGCATACTTTATGTGGGGGAGCATATCTCCAAAGCCCTCGTGATAGTGTGCCTGTCCCGTTGCCGTGACTGCGCCGAAGGTCCTGCCGTGGAAGGAGCGGTGCATTGTTATTATTTCCTGTCTGCCCGTCTTTGAGCCGTATTTTCTGGCAAGCTTGAGCGCAGCCTCTATAGCCTCCGCGCCCGAATTGCAGAAGAACACTCTGTCAAGCTCTCCGTTCTCCACAAGCTTTTGCGCAAGTGTGCACTGTGGCTTTGTGTAGTAGAGGTTTGATATGTGTATAAGCTTTTCCGCCTGTTCGCTTATGGCCTTCACAAGCTTAGGATGGTTGTGTCCAAGCGAATTGACCGCTATGCCCGACACAAAGTCGAGGTATTCCTTTCCGTCCTCATCATATACGTACATACCGTTTCCCCTCTCAAAGGCAAGAGGAAAACGGCTATATGTTTTCATTACATATTTCTCTCCAAGCTCCGCTGTTTTCATATATATCCTCCTTTACTTCTCAATAAGCGTACCTATACCCTTGTTTGTGAATATCTCCAGAATGAGGCAGTGAGCCGTTCTTCCGTCCAATATATGCACATTGTTTACGCCTGCCTTCACGCCCTCAAGACAGCACTGTACCTTTGGGAGCATACCGCCCGATATAGTGCCGTCCGCAATGAGCTTGTTGACCTCATTCTCTTTTATGACGGATATAACGCTGTCGGGATCGTTTACATCGCGCATTATGCCCGAAACATCGGTCACAAACACCAGCTTTTCCGCCTTTAACGCGCCCGCTACGGCAACTGCGGCATAGTCGGCGTTCACATTGTAGCTTGTGCCGTTCTCATCCACGCCTATGGACGATATGACGGGCACAAAGTCGTTGTCTATGAGCGTATTTATAAGCTCTGTCTTTACCTCCGTGACCTCGCCCACAAGTCCTATGTCCATGCCGTTTGGCATAACCTTTTTTACCTGCATGAAGCCCGAATCCTTACCGCATATACCCACGGCGTTTATGCCCTGACGGCAAAGCTCCGTAGTCAGATCCTTGTTTATCTTGCCCGCAAGCACCTGTTGTACTATCTCCATTGTCGGCTCGTCGGTCACTCTCAGACCGTCCTTGAATTTTGGCTCTATGCCCACGGCTTCAAGAGCTTTGTTTATGTCCTTGCCCCCGCCGTGCACCACAACGGGCTTGAAGCCTACAAATTTCATGAGGGCTATGTCCTTTATTATGGTTTCCTTTATGTCCTCGTTCACAAGAGCTGCGCCGCCGTACTTTATAACGACGGTTATGCCCGAAAATTTCTTTATGTACGGCAGGGCCTCGGTAAGTATGCTCGCCTTGTTTATGATGCTTTCCATATCTTTCTCCTTTTTTAGCTTCTGTAGTCGCCGTTTATCTTTACATAGTCGTATGTCAGATCGCAGCCCCAGGCGGTCGCCTCGGCTTTGCCCTCGTTTAAGAGCATATCTATATAGATCTTGTGCGCCGAAAGTATATCCGCCGCCTTTTCCTCGTCGAATACTATGGGCTTTCCGCTGTCCATAAGCTTTATTTTGCCGTTTTCGCTCCTGAACACTATTGTTACGCACATGGGGTCGAATTTCGCTCCGCTATAGCCCATAGCGCAGAGCACGCGTCCCCAGTTGGCGTCCTCACCGAACATGGCAGCCTTAAGCAGTGAGGATGAAACAACGCTCAGAGCTATTTTCCTTGCGTCCTCGTCGTCCCTTGCGCCCTTTACATTGGCTTCTATGAGCTTTGTTGCGCCTTCGCCGTCGTCAGCGCACATTATGGCAAGCGTCCTGCACACATACATGAGCGCCTTTTTAAACTCGTCATAGTCGGCGTTTTCCTCGATTATCTCCGCATTTTCAGCCATACCGTTTGCAAGGCACAAAACGGTGTCGTTGGTGGACATATCTCCGTCTACGCATATCATATTGAAGCTGTCCTTTACGCAGACCTTAAGCGCCTTGTCGAGCATGGGCTTGGATATGGCGCAGTCGGTGGTTATAAAGCATAGCATTGTAGCCATGTTGGGATTTATCATTCCCGAGCCCTTCGCCATGCCGCCTATCGTGACCGTTTTTCCGCCTATCTCTATTTCCGCCGATGCCTTCTTTGCGTGGGTGTCGGTGGTCATTATGGCTTGGGCGGCGCTTTCTCCGCCCTCCGCCTTGTCCGTGACAAGAGCGTGAACGCTCTCAACGCCCTTTAATATGGTGTCCATAGGAAGGTTTACGCCTATAACGCCCGTAGAGCACACCAGTATGTTTTCGGCTTTAACGCCTTCAAGCTCCGCAAGCCTTGCAGCCGTGTCCGCGGTGTCCTTAAGTCCCTGCTCGCCTGTGCAGGCGTTGGCATTTCCGCTGTTTGCGACTATGCCCTTTATTTTGTTTGCCGTTTTCTCCATATCCCAGAGCACGGGAGCCGCCTTTACAACATTTGTGGTGAAGCAGCCCGAAGCCACTGCGGGAACATCGCTTGTTATGATAGCCATATCCTTGGGATTTGAGGTAAGCCCGATATTGCCGTCTGGCTTGGATTTTTTGAGCCCCGTGTGAGCGCCCGCCGCCTTGAAGCCCTTTGGCGATACAACATTTCCGTTTGTTATATTCATATTATTCCTCCTTGTAATATTCGTCGAGTGCCCATTTTGTGGGGTTGGTGTCGATGTATTCTGTCACAGCTTTATACATTTCCTTATTTCTTATAATGGTATCGTAATATGATTTTTGCCATATTGAACAGCCAGCTTTTTTAGTGATTACACCTTTGAATTGCTTTATTATTCTGGGGATAGTGACTGCGTTACTCGTAGGGGCGACCTGTGGTCGTCCGCTTATAGGGTTATCAATGACAATGATCATATGTATATGATTCGGCATTATAACATATCTGTCAATATATATGTTAGGATAAACCGTGTCGAAATGTTTTATTTCTTCCTCTGCAATTTTACCAATACGGCTCAATTCATACGGGCGACCACAGGTCGCCCCTACATTAAAGGTATCGGTTTTATATGCGTTTTCCTCGTTATAAGGCTTTTGGTTATTCCATAATATACATTTTTTATCCCTTGTGCATATTGTAATAAAATAATATCCATTCTGCGAATAATCATACTCCCTCAGCCTTACATATTTTCTGCTTTTCATTATGCGGGGAATATGGGCACATAGTCAAGTCCCGTATTTTCCGCGATATCAAAGAGTATATTCATATTCTGTACAGCCTGACCCGCAGCGCCCTTGAAGAGGTTATCGAGCGCGCCTATAACGATTATCCTGTTTGTTCTCTCGTCTATGGCAAAGCCTATATCAGTGAAATTGGAGCCCTTCACCCACTTTGTTTCGGGGAAAACGCCCTCGTTTGTAAGCCTTATAAAGCGCTCCCTGCCGTAATATTTTTCATATACCGCCTTTATGTCGGCATAGCTGTATTTTCCTTTCAGATTTGCATAGCAGGTGGCGAGTATGCCCCTGTCCATAGGTATCAGGTGGGGTGTAAAGTTTATGACGATATCCTCGCCTGCGGCATAGCTAAGCTGCTCCTCTATTTCGGGCGTGTGTCTGTGGCTTGCTATCTTGTAAGCCTTCACGGACTCGTTAAGCTCGCAATAATGATTTGCAAGAGAAAGACCTCTGCCTGCTCCCGTCGCTCCCGACTTTGCATCTATTATAATGGAAGAATTGTCTATAAGTCCTTCCTTTACAAGGGGGTACATTGAGAGTATGGAACAGGTGGTGTAGCAGCCCGGATTGGCAACTATCCGTCTTCCCTTTATTTTATCTCTGTTTATCTCGCAAAGACCGTATACGGCCTCGGGGAGTATATCCTTTGAATAGTGTGTGGTGTACCATTTTTCATATGTATCTATATCCTGAAGTCTGAAGTCGGCGCCGAGATCTATTATCCTTGTTCTTTCGAGTATGCCGTTGTTTATTTTTTTGCTGGCAACTCCGTGGGGCAGAGCAAGAAAAATGACATCGCATATATCCGCCATTTTTTCTATATCCTCCTCCTCGCACACATAGCTTAGGTGAGAATAGCTCGAATATACCTCGTCATAGTCCTTTCCCGCATAGCTCTGTGATGTAAGACACACAAGCTCTGCCTGCGGGTGCTGTGTTATAAGACGCACAAGCTCCTCTCCCGCATATCCCGTTGCACCTATAATTCCTGCTTTAATCATATCAAAACCTCCGAAATTCATCATTTGCAAACATTTATTATAACTCTAAAATAGGCAAAAGTACAGTGTTTTTTGCTTGTTTTAAAATTTTTTTGTTTTCAATATAAATGAAATTATACACCAACAATGAATATTATGCAAGTAAAATTTATAAAAATTCACATAAAAATTCAATAAAGTTCTATTATTCATTAAAAATTAAAGAATTTTGCAAAAAAAGTGCTTGCATAATAACTGTATGAGTGTTACAATATAGACATTAAATATAAAACAAGAAATCGGAGGAATATTTTATGAAAATCGTACTTGCTTATTCGGGCGGACTCGATACATCTGTCATCATACCGTGGTTAAAGGAAAATTACGATGCAGAAGTAATTGCCGCTTGTATAAATGTAGGACTTACAAAGGGCGAGACTGCCGGTCTTGAGGAAAAGGCAATAAAGCAGGGCGCCGCAAAGGTTTATTTTGAGGATGTGCAGGAGGAGCTCATCACAGACTACATATATCCTATGGTAAAGGCAGGCTGTGTTTATGAGGACAAGTACCTTCTGGGTACATCCATTGCCAGACCGCTCATTGCAAAGAAGCTTGTTGACATAGCTCTCAAGGAGGGCGCAGACGCCATATGCCACGGCGCAACGGGCAAGGGCAACGACCAGATAAGGTTTGAGCTTACAATAAAGGCGCTTGCTCCGCAGATAAAGATAATAGCTGCGTGGAGAGATGACAAGTGGACACTCACCTCAAGAGATGATGAGATCAAGTATCTCATGGACAGAGGCATAGAGGTCCCCATGAAGAAGGAGGATTCCTATTCGAGAGATTCCAACCTTTGGCACATAAGCCATGAGGGACTGGAGCTTGAGGATCCCGCAAACGAGCCTAATTACGAAAGCCTTTTAAAGCTGGGCGTATCTCCGGAGAAGGCTCCCGACAAGCCCACCTATGTGGAAATAGGCTTTGAAAAGGGTATTCCCGTCACTCTCGACGGCAAGAAGGTGAAGCCCCTTGAGCTTATGACCTATCTCAACAAGATAGGCGGCGAAAACGGCGTGGGCATCACAGACCTTGTTGAAAACAGAGTTGTGGGCATGAAGTCAAGAGGCGTTTATGAAACACCCGGCGGAACTATACTTTACGCTGCTCACAGGGATCTTGAATATCTCTGCCTTGACAGACAGACTACCGACTATAAGGAAACCGTTAGAATAAAATATGCAGACCTCATCTACAGAGGCGAGTGGTTCACTCCTTTAAGGGAGGCTCTTGCAGCCTTTGTGGACACCACGCAGGAATATGTCACGGGTACGGCAAGGCTCAAGCTCTATAAGGGCAATATAATAAGCGCAGGCGTTAAGTCGCCCTATAGCCTCTATAATGCCGAGCTTGCAAGCTTCACGACCGGTGAGCTTTATTCACATAAGGATGCGGAGGGCTTCATAAATCTTATGGGACTTCCTCTTAAGGTCAGGGCTATGATGATGAATAATTTAAAGAAATAATATGTTATAATCAGAAAGGCGGATAATGTCCGCCTTTTTTGATAGATTTATAAATTATATTAATCTTCTTTTTGCGCACAAAAAGAAGCAAAAAGCGTGGGGCGTTCCGATTCGCCCCACACCCCTAACGGCTTTTGTGCCTATTAGTTTAGTGGAATTAATACCGCACAAAAGAGTCATTACAGTGCGAGCTATTTGCTCCCTGTCCTAAAGGGCAGACTAGCAGCTCGCACGGACTAATTGATTTTGCCCCCTCAGTCAACTTTACGAGTTGACAGCTCCCCCGCAGGGGGAACTGAGAATTTGTGGTTAGCCCTTGCCTCTTGGCTCCCCCGTTGGGGGAGCTGTCGCTGAAAGCGACTGAGGGGGACATGACGGATGTCTGCTCGTGCGAGCCGCTTGTCTGAACGAAGTTCAGGAAGCGAATAGCTCGCACCGAACAGCCCCTTTACGCAACGAAGCTTAAGCAGTCCGTTAGCTTTGGGGCGTAAAGGTCGTCAAGGGGTGTGGGGTGCCTCGAAAGCGCCCTTTGAATCGGAAGAAGTATCCGACAAGGCGAAGCCTTGCTTTTGCGAAGCAAAAGTTCTGAACACGCTTTTTTTGTTTCTTTTTTTTGCGAAAAAAAAGAAAGATAAAAATATAAAATATAAAAAATATTTTTTTGCCT
>CANQVZ010000066.1 GCA_947627425.1 uncultured Clostridia bacterium
AACACAAAGAACATTGTTGCTATAAACTTAAGTCTTTTAGACGACAGATTTGACGACGGAGACGTAGTTACGGTTGATGCTTTGAAGGCTAAGGGTATTATATCACACGCAAGAGACGGCGTTAAGATACTCGGCAATGGTGAAATTACCAAGAAGCTTAATGTACAGGTCAATTTCTACAGTGCTTCGGCAAAGGAGAAAATTGAAGCCGTAGGCGGAAAAGCAGAGGTGATCTGATGTTAAGTACACTTAGAAACGCATTTGCGGTAAAGGATATTAGAATCAAGATTTTTTATATGCTTTTGGTACTGTTCCTCGTGAGGATAGGTACTCATCTTCCGGTTCCCGGACTTGATGTTTCAAGACTTGCGGACAGCGGTGCGCAGAATACTCTGTATTCTCTTATAACGGGCGGTAACTACGGCACTATTTTTGCCATGGGTATCGGACCTTATATCAACGCATCCATCATCATGCAGCTTCTGACGGTTGCTATCCCCAGGCTTGAAGCCATACAGAAAGAGGGAGAGGAAGGCAGAAAGAAGATATCGCAGTACACCAGAATAAGTGCTGTTATTCTTTCTCTTTTACAGGGTGCAGGTCAGATATATACCGTGCACACAGCTTTTACAAACCCCAACTGGTTCGTGTATATCGTAGGTCTTATCTCAATGGTAACAGGTACGATATTCATAATGTGGTTAGGTGAAAAGCTTACCGAGGTAGGCATCGGCAACGGCGCTTCCTTCATCATCTTTGCAAACATCCTCCAGAACCTCGACAGCGGTGTCAGAACGCTTTGGGTAAGCGCTCAGGGCAGCGCTCTCGGCTGGGTCAAGGTTGTAATAATACTTGCAGCTCTCGTTATAGCTATGGCTTTTGTTATAACCGTTCAGGACGGCGAGAGAAGGATCCCCGTTCAGTATTCAAAGAAGCTTGTGGGCAGCAGAATGATAGGAGGTCAAAGCTCCTACATTCCAGTAAAGGTAAATATAGCGGGCGTTATGTCTATCATCTTCGCTATTTCGCTTTTACAGTTCCCCCAGACTATCAACCAGCTCTTCCAGAGCCAGTTCTTAGGTAAGGTAAGCCAGGTGCTTTCGTTCAATTACTTCACCTTCGGCTTCCTGCCGATAGGCGTTATACTTTATGTTATTCTTATATTCTGTTTTACATTCTTCTACACATCATTTGCGTTCAATCCTATAGAGATCGCAGAGAATATGAAAAAGAACGGCGGCTTTGTACCGGGTATAAGACCGGGCAGACCCACATCGGAGTATATCACTACCATTGTAAACAGAGTTTCACTCATAGGTGCTATCGCTTACGCTATAATCGCCCTTATTCCCATCGTGCTTGAAATAGCAACGGATATAAATATGGGCTTCGGAGGAACTACGCTCCTCATCGTATCGGGTGTTGCTCTTGAGCTTATCAAGCAGCTTCAGTCACAGCTCCTTATGAGACACTACAAGGGATTTTTGAATTAATTTAATATTTACTTTTCCTCCGTTATATGCGGAGGAAGAGTAAAAAAAGGGGATGGGATAAATGAAATTGGTACTTATCGGCTGTCCCGGCGCAGGCAAGGGCACACAGGCAAAAATGCTCTCTTCAAAATATGGCATAGCCCATATATCAACGGGCGATCTGCTCAGAGAGCAGATAAGCAAGGGCACCGAGCTTGGCAAAAAGGTCAGCGAGATCATAAATGCCGGCGGTCTTGTATCGGACGATATCGTTTCAGCTATGCTCAGCGAGAGGATAAAAGCCGACGACTGCAAGAAAGGCTATATTTTAGACGGTTACCCCAGGAATGTTTCTCAGGCAGAGGGTCTTGAGAGCATTGTCGGTTCGCTTGACAAGGTCATATGCTACGAGGTAGACGACGATGTTATAGTGGACAGGATGTCGGGCAGAAGAAGCTGTCCCAAGTGCGGCAGGATGTATCATGTAAAGTACAATCCTCCCAAGGCAGAGGGAATATGCGATGTCTGCGGAGATAAGCTCATACAGCGCAAGGACGACAATGCAGAGACTGTGCTCAACAGGCTCAATGTTTATCACAAGACTACCGCTCCCGTTATAGAATACTATGACAAAAAGGGTATTCTCTTAAGAACAAGCGGAGTGGGCGACATAAACGATATTTTTGAGACCGTTTGCAGCGAACTGGAAGGTATTGAATAATGTCTATCAAAATAAAGAAGGAAATACATATAGAGGCAATGAGGCTTGCGGGCAGTATAACGGGAAATACGCTCTCTCTTTTGGAGAAGGAGCTGAAGCCCGGCATGACAACGCGCGAGCTGGACAAAATTGCCGAGGAATATATCCGTTCACAGGGAGCTGTTCCTTCCTTTAAGGGTCTGTATGGCTATCCTGCCTCGATATGCGCCTCAGTAAACAATGAGATAATACACGGCATCCCGGGCGACAGAGTGCTCAGGGAGGGTGATATAATAAGTATTGACACGGGAGCGTATATAAACGGCTTTCACGGCGACGCGGCGAGGACCTTTGCCGTAGGCGGCATTTCCGCCGAGGCACAAAGGCTCATAGATGTCACAAAGGAAAGCTTTTTCAGAGGTATAAAATATGCAAAAAAAGGTAATCATCTATCCGAGATATCCGCTGCTGTTCAGGACTATGTGGAGCAGAACGGTTTTTCGGTAGTCCGTGATTATGTAGGGCATGGCATCGGAAGGGAAATGCACGAGGATCCCAATGTGCCTAATTACAGAACAGGCAGACAGGGTCCCGTACTCATTAATGGAATGACGCTTGCTTTGGAGCCGATGGTGAATGTCGGCAGCTATAAAGTAAAGAAACTCAGCGACGGCTGGACGGTCGTCACGGCGGACGGTTCTTTGTCAGCCCATTATGAAAATACGCTTCTCATTACTGATGGCGAGCCTGAGCTTTTAACCTTGGGAAATGCGGATTGATGCATTTCCGGGACAGGGGTGAAACAATTGTATTCAAAGGGTCAGATCGTTTTCTCAAAGCGCGGCAGAGATAAGGGCAGAGCCTTTATAGTGTACGACTATGACGATGATTATGTGTATATAGTTGACGGCGATGTGAGAAAGCTGGAAAAACCGAAGAAAAAGAAAAAGATTCATATTCAGATATCTCATCATATAGATGAGGCTATCAAGGACAAGATCGAGAATGGATCGTATTTGCTCAATTCAGATTTCAGAAAAGCTCTGGCAAGGTATAATAACAGGTTTTAAGGATTGAAGGAGGAGATAGGCTTGGCAAAGGACGATGTAATTGAAAGTGCCGGTACAGTCACAGAAAAGCTTCCAAATGCTATGTTCCGTGTAGAACTGGAAAATGGACATAAGATAATTGCCCATCTTTCGGGTAAGCTCAGAAAGAACTTTATAAGGATCATACCCGGAGACACCGTAAGGATAGAGATGTCACCGTATGATCTTACAAAAGGAAGGATCACCTGGAGAGGCAAGCTGAGAAAGGAGAATGAACAATGAAGGTAAGGCCATCTGTAAAGCCAATGTGCGAAAAATGCAGGATAATAAAGAGAAAGGGTTCGGTCAGAGTTATCTGCGAAAACCCTAAGCATAAGCAGAGACAGGGTTGATAAAGCCCTGTCTTTGGTTCTCATTGGAGAGAACTTTTAGTATACTCATTTTTTAACAAAAATAAAGGTTTACTTAACCTTATTTACAAAAAATTTACAATTAAAATATTGATTTAGTTATATATATGTGTTATACTTTTATCTTGGTGAATGTTTGTTTCAGCACAATATTTATATGGTTCAAGAGGGCTAATTACCCTCAAAAGCCCCGTTATTATGCCATTGGGACGCGGCTGCCTCAATGCATACAAAATTGTTGAAATTTACATTCATCTGTAACTATCAAATACTATTTTAAATGAAAGAGGTGCAATTTTATGGCTCGTATCGCCGGTGTAGATTTACCCAGAGAAAAGCGTGTTGAAATTGGTCTTACTTATGTTTATGGTATCGGCAGGTCAAGTTCTAACAGAATTTTGAAAGAAGCCGGTGTAAATCCCGATACCAGAGTAAGAGATCTTACAGATGATGAAGTGGCAAAGATAAGAGATATTATTGCTGAGTCACAGACTGTTGAGGGTGACTTAAGAAGAGAAACTGCTCTTAATATCAAGCGTCTTGTCGAGATCGGCTGCTACAGAGGTATTCGCCACAGAAAGGGTCTCCCTGTCAGAGGACAGAAGACTAAGACTAACGCAAGGACAAGAAAAGGTCCCAGAAGAACTGTTGCGAATAAGAAGAAATAATCAATTCATATTTTGTTATTGATTTAAGGAGGTAAACGAAATGGCTAAAAAGACAGTTAAGAAAGCCGGTGGCCGAAGACGTCGTGACAGGAGAGTTGTAGAACGCGGTCAGGCTCATATACAGTCAAGTTTTAATAATACTATCGTTACTATTACAGACGCCGCAGGCGGTGCTCTTTCATGGGCAAGCGCAGGCGAGCTGGGCTTCAGAGGCTCTAAGAAGTCAACACCCTATGCTGCACAGATGGCTGCCGAGAAGGCTGCCGGAGCCGCTAAGGACTACGGCTTAAAGACGGTTGAAGTATTCGTTAAGGGACCGGGCAGCGGCAGAGAGGCTGCTATAAGAGCTTTACAGGCAGCCGGTCTTGATGTAACTATGATCAAGGATGTAACTCCTGTTGCTCACAACGGCTGCAGACCGCCCAAGAGAAGAAGAGTTTAATCCCGTTTCTATTGATATTCAGTTGGAGGTAATATAATGGCTAGAGAAATCGGTCCTATTATTAAAAGATGCAGATACTTAGGCATAGAGCCAAGCGTTCTCGGTTCAACAAAGAAGATGGGCAGACGCAAGAGAAATATGCGTAAGTTAAGCGATTACGGTATTCAGTTAAAGGAAAAGCAGAAGGTAAAGTTCATCTACGGCGTGCTTGAAAAGCAGTTCAGAAATTTATATGAAAGAGCCGATAAGATGCAGGGCATCACAGGTGAAAATCTCCTTGCGCTCCTTGAACTGAGACTTGATAATGTAGTATACAGATTAGGCTATGGCCGTACAAGAAAAGAAGCAAGACAGGTCGTAAGACACAATCTTGTTACAGTAAACGGCAAGAAAGCCAACATACCGTCGATCACATTAAAGGTCGGCGATGTAGTAGAGATCAAAGAAAGCAAGAAGGATCTTCAGAGATTTAAGGATGTTCTTGAGGTGACATCATCTCGTATCGTTCCCGAATGGTTATCTGCTGACCATAACACTCTTTCGGGCAGCATTGTTACGCTTCCGAAGAGAGAGCAGCTGGATTTACCTGTAAACGAAACACTTATTGTCGAGTTGTATTCAAAGTAATAAGTTATTTGCTTATTGTTATGTTTTTTGGCGTATTGGTAAATTTTATAGATAACTATAAGGAGGTTGGGCTGAGTGTTTGAATTTGAAAAACCTCGTATTGAAATTACTGAAAAGAACGATAAATATGGCTGCTTTGTCGTAGAGCCCCTTGAAAGAGGCTACGGTACAACTCTTGGCAACTCGTTGAGAAGGATACTTCTTTCGTCGCTGCCCGGCGCTGCCGTAAGCAATGTCAAGATAGACGGCGTTATGCATGAATTCAGTCATATAAGCGGTATTAAGGAAGATGTTACCGAGATAATACTTAACCTTAAAAATCTTGCAATAAAGGTCAACAGCGAGGGCGACGAGCCTAAGATAGCCTATATTGACGCAACGGGCGACTGTGAGGTCACAGCAGGAGATATTAGGGTGGATTCGGACATAGAGATCCTTAATCCCGATCTGCATATTGCCACATTAAGCGGCGGCTCGGAGAGCAAGCTTTTTATGGAAATAACAATTACAAAAGGCCGTGGCTATGTAGAGGCGTCCAAGAATAAGAAAACTGACCAACCTCTCAGAATGATTCCTGTAGATTCGCTCTATACTCCCGTAAGGAGAGTAAACTTCAGAGTTGAGGATACAAGAGTAGGTCAGATCACAGACTATGACAAGCTTACATTTGAGGTCTGGACAGACGGCACTATCGAGCCGGACGAGGCTGTAAGCTTAGGCGCAAAGATACTCAATGAGCATCTCAACCTGTTTGTAGATTTATCTGACAGCGCAAAGAATGCAGAAATTCTTGTAGAGAAGGAAGTAGGCACAAAGGAAAAGGTACTTGAGCAGACCATAGAGGAGCTTGACCTTACAGTCCGTTCCTACAACTGCCTCAAGAGAGCGGGCATCCACACCGTTGAGGATCTTACAAGAAAGACTGAAGAGGATATGATGAAAGTACGAAATCTCGGACGCAAGTCTCTTGAGGAGGTACTTAACAAACTTAATGAGCTTGGTTTAAGCTTAAGTCCCAATGAGGACTGACAGTGAACAGGCTTTACTCTGTAATATTATAAGGAGGATTTAGCAATGGCTGAATATAGAAAGCTTGGTCGTACATCAAGCCAGAGAAAGGCTTTATTACGCAATCAGGTTACTAATTTGTTATATCACGGCAAGATCACCACTACCGAGGCTAAGGCTAAGGAAATAAGGAAGATCGCCGAAAAGTTGATCACTATTGCCATTAAGGAAAGAGATAACTTTGAGGAGGTCACAGTTACTTCAAAGAAGGGCAGCGAGACCTACGAAAAGACTATCAAGAAAGACAATCCCGGCAGACTGAACGCAAGAAGAAAGATATTGAGCGTTCTCTATCCCGTGGTTGAGGTTCCTGCCGATGGCAAGAAGAAGAGAGCAAACACAGTCAATGTGAATATGGCAAATAAGCTCTTCGATGAAATAGCACCCAAGTATGCCGACAGAAAAGGCGGCTATACCAGAATGATAAAGGTCGGTCAGAGACGCGGCGACGGCGCTATGGAAGTTATAATTGAACTTGTTTAATACAAAGCATAAAAATAAGAGGCTGATGCCTCTTATTTTTATTGGTGTTTTTCTTCAAGTATACTGTTTATATCCGATGTAGTGTTCACGGGTGCAGTGCCGTCCTCTATCATGTCCAGCATATGAGGCACTATATTGGGATCCAGCTGAGTTCCGCTCACCCTCTTAAGCTC
>CANQVZ010000067.1 GCA_947627425.1 uncultured Clostridia bacterium
TTTTGGCATAATAAAATGAACCTCCTTTGCTAGATTAATTCTCTTGAATTTTGTCTAACAAACGGGGTTCATTTCACCGCATTGAAGCGGTTATTTTTGTGGGATATTATATTTTTACGCCATATTCAAGTATGGTATCGCTTGGAATATCGATACGATCGTTCCAATAGACAACGGTACGGCTCGTGTCAAGATTGACCTGCTCAAACAAGCCGTATACGGTTTTAAGAGGCTCAAAGTCCTTTATGGTATTTATATCGTCTTCAACATCATAAATGACCTCCTGATCGTCGTCAAAAGCGACTAATATCTTGTATTTTTCAATGGGGCGTATACTCTTAATTCGTGGTATTATCATAAAATCACACTCTTTATTAAGTAATTTAGTTCCATATAATGGCATTGTGCGGAACAGTACCTTCTTCTGCTATACTCTTTTCTGCATTTTGAAGATCAAGTCTTTCATCAGGAGTGAGTTTAGTATAGTCAGGATCCCAGTCGGAGGTTATCTTTGACAGCTCGTATAATTCATGGGGTGCTATATCCTGTCCGTCCGCCCATTCGACTGTGCAGCCGCAAGGTCTGACCGTATTAAAAACATCCGGATTTCTAAGTTTTCCAAACCATTCCCCTTTGATATAGGGATTTACATCAAATATTTTATTCTCTCCTGTTTCAAAGGTTATATAAAGACAGTAATCATCAATAGGTTTTACATTTATTACTTTTGGATAATTCATAATATCAACTCCTTTATATTACTTTAACGGCTCGATCTTAAAATAGCCATCACCGGCAGAAAGAAGTTTCCAGTTTGCAAGGAGGTCATCTTGATGTATTTCTAGTCAAGTAAAAAATAGTTTTTCAGATATTAACTCAATATAATTGTAACATATTATTACAACTATTTAAAGAAAAACTTTACGAAAGGAGATAATTTAAATTATTGCAGTAATAAATATCGCATTAAAAATCTGCGAAACGTTTGCCCAAATATTGAAAATTATACGCCGGTGTGATATAATATTTATAGTCATTATATTTTATAACTGTTTTTGAGGAGAAAAAGAATGAATATAAGAACAAAAAAGAAAAAACAACCATGCTTTTTGGCTGTATTGCTTGCGGCTGTGCTGCTTTTGGGCGGGTGCAGCTTAAAGAATATAGCAAAAGCGGATGACATCGTCATTTTATATACCAATGATGTTCATTGCGCCGTGGATGACGACATCGGCTACGCCGGACTTGCGGCATATAAGCACCTTTGCGAGGAAAGTACCCCTTATGTCACGTTGGTAGACTGCGGAGACGCCCTGCAGGGAGATGTAATGGGAACGGTTTCCAGGGGAGAATATCCGGCAGAGCTTATGAATCATGCGGGATATGACTTTACGGTACTTGGAAACCATGAGTTTAATTATGGTATGGAGCAGCTCGACAGGCTTATGGAGATAAGCGGTGCTCAGTATCTTGGCTGTAATATCCGCTATACAGGGAAGGATGAAGCAGCGTTTCTTTCACGGCTTTTGCCGTACAAGATCGTATCCTACGGCAATGTAAAGGTTGGCTTTATCGGAGTGTCGACGCCGGAGAGCATTGCAAAATCTGTTCCTGCGTACTTTTGCGACGAGAGCGGTAACTATGTATACGATTTCTGCGGAGGAAGCGGAGAGGAATTGTATGGATGCGTGCAGGAGAACGTGGACGCCTGTTTGAAGGAAGGCGCGGACTATGTTCTGGTTCTTGCCCATCTTGGAACGGATGAGTCATCCTCGCCGTTTACATCAAGTGAACTGATTGCAAACACAAGGGGGATCGACGCCGTACTGGACGGTCATTCCCACAGCGAAATTTCTTGTGATATTGTAAAAAATGCGGATGGGGAGAATGTGCTTTTGTCCTCTACGGGCACGGGGCTTTGTAATATCGGCTCTCTTATCATTACCGCGAATGGGAATATACGGACGGGGCTGGTCGGGGCATATCCGGATAAAGACAGCGAAATGTCAGGCTACATAGATGGTATGGAAGAAAAGCTTGAAGCCGAGCTGACGAAAAATATCGCTACATCGGAGGTAGCGCTTACAACTGTTTCCGATTCCGGTATGCGTCTTATACGGAACAGAGAAACCAATCTGGGGGATTTCTGCGCGGACGCGTATCGGGCTGTATCGGGTGCGGATATTGCGCTTGTGAACGGCGGCGGCATAAGGGCAGATATTCCCGCGGGAGAGATCACCTATGGGGATATTCTGAGCGTACATCCCTACGGAAATTCTCTCTGCGTGGCAAAGGCTACGGGTCAGGAAATACTGGACGCACTGGAGATGGCGAGCCGCTCCTGCCTGCCAAGCCCGGACGATGGGGAAAATGCGATGGGTGAAAACGGAGGCTTTTTGCAGGTATCGGGACTTAAATATAGCATTGACACTTCTGTGAAATCCACGGTGGAGACGGATGAGCAGGGCAATTTCCTCTCCTGTGGGGCTGACCGGAGAGTAAAGGATGTTATGGTTCTTGGAAAGGATGGCAACTATACGGAGCTTGTGCCGGATAAAGTATATACGGTAGCATCTCACAACTACCTCATCAAGGAAGGCGGAGACGGACTTAATATGTTCGTGGACAATGAACTGACGGTTGATGAAGGAATGATCGACTATGAAATACTTATGACCTATCTAACGGATGAACTTAACGGAACCGTGGGAGATGAGTACGCTCTGCCGCAGGAACGTATACAAGTAAAGTAAATACACGGACAGAGAAAATATGATAATATTTATCATAGCCCTGTTTGTTTTGCCCTTAGGAGCGAAAGCAATTCACAACAGCCCCGAACGCTGCTCAAAAAGCAGAGCTCGGGGCTTGTTTTTTCTGTTATTTTTCTTGTATATTTTTAAGGTAAAACAGCGAATATTATTAACATATATTGACATAATTTTCTCCAAATAGTATAATTATATATGAACAAATGTTTTTTATGGAGGCAATATGATAAACTACATAAAGGGCGAGCTTGTCTACATAGGCGAGAGCAATATTATTGTCGATAACAACGGCATTGGTTATAGCATTTCGGTGTCGGCTTCTACGGTGTACAAGCTCCCTCACATCAACAGCGAAATAAAAATATTCACCTTTATGGATGTCAAGGAAGGCGGTATACAGCTTTATGGCTTTGTGAGCAAGGAGGAGCTTGATATGTTTGCTCTGCTCATAACCGTAGGCGGAGTGGGACCGAAGGGCGCTCTTGCGCTTCTTGGCGAGCTTTCGCCGTCGGACATTGTGCTTGCCATAAGTTCGCAGGACAAAAATACCCTAAGCGTGGGCAAGGGCATAGGCAAAAAAACGGCAGAAAGGATAATACTTGACCTAAAGGACAAGGTGTCGGGTATCTCTGTTTCCTCGGATATGGGGTCTGTTTCTGCTGTGACTTCCGGATACAGTGACGAAAAGAACGACGCAATTGCGGGTCTTGTGTCCTTGGGCTTTACAAGGTCGGAGGCGGCAAGGGCGGTAGAAGCGGTATATTCCGAGGGTATGGACAGCGGAAAGATAATAAGCGCCGCTTTAAAGAGAATGTAGGAGCAGTTTTGATATGGATAATTATTTTAACAACAGACAGCTTGACACGGGCGACAGAATACTTACAACAGGCGCCGTAAGAGAGGATATAGGCACGGAGGAGGGCTTGCGTCCTCTTACTCTGGATTCATATATAGGGCAGGAAAAGGTAAAGGACAATATGCGCGTATATATGGAGGCGGCAAAGCAGAGGGGCGAAACTCTTGACCATGTGCTTCTCTACGGTCCTCCGGGACTTGGCAAGACCACTCTTTCAAACATAATCGCCAACGAGATGAATTCAAATATAAGGATAACATCGGGTCCCGCTATAGAACGTCCCGGCGATATGGCGGCTATATTGAACAATCTGAACGAGGGCGATATTTTATTCATTGACGAGATACACAGGATAAACCGCCTTATAGAGGAAGTGCTCTATCCCGCTATGGAGGACTTTGTCTTGGACATAGTGATAGGCAAGGGTGCGGATGCAAAGAGCATACGCATAGACCTGCCTAAATTCACGCTCATAGGCGCCACAACGCGTATAGGTCTTCTCACGGCTCCGCTTAGGGACAGATTCGGCGTAGTCAGCAAGCTGGAGCTTTACACTCCGCAGGAGCTTTCAGCCATTGTCATGCGATCCGCGGGAGTGCTCGGCATAGATATAGACACGAAGGGCGCGCTCGAAATCGCAAGGCGTTCCAGAGGCACGCCCAGAGTTGCCAACAGGCTTCTTAAGCGTGTGCGCGACTTTGCGCAGGTAAAATATGACGGCATTATAAGCGAACAGGTGGCTAAGGACAGCCTCGATATTCTCGAAGTGGACAAGAACGGTCTGGATCAGATCGACAAAAACCTTCTTCTCTGCATAATAGAAAAATTCGACGGCGGTCCCGTAGGTCTTGACACTCTTGCCGTTTCAATAGGCGAGGAGGCAGAAACAATAGAGGAGGTCTACGAACCCTATCTTATACAGCAGGGATTCATAAAGCGCACGCCAAGAGGCAGAGAGGTCACCAAAAAGGGCTACGACTACTTTGGACTTAAGTTATTCGGAGGGCTATCTGATGATTAAAATGGACATTGACGATTTTATATACGAGATCAAAGAAGAACTCATATGTTATGAGGAAATAGGCGAAGAGGGCGCCGACAATTGGGAGCGGGAGTTCAGACAATGGCTCTCTGCGCCCGGCAAAAAGGAAAATGTCGAAGGCAAGGGCGATAGGGCAAGGTTTATAATTGCGGATGAAAGCGAGATTTTCGACATTGCGGACAGCTATCTTGAGGCCTTGGAAAGTGACAATATTAAAAGCTATTGGAAGAGCTTTCAGTGATGCTTGAAATATAAATGAAATAAACTTGTAAAAAATGTAAAATCAGCTATTGAAAAACAATAAATAATATGTTATACTTTAATCATAAGTATTATGTGTAAAGGCATAAGAAAAATTATTTTTAAAAAGGAGGAATTTTCCAATGGGCAAAATAGTTACAATGGGTGAGATCATGTTAAGATTATCTACACCTAATAATGAAAGATTTATTCAGGCTGACGAGTTTGATATCAACTACGGCGGCGGCGAGGCCAACGTTGCGGTTTCTCTTGCAAACTACGGTCATCAGGCAGAATTTGTTACTGCTGTTCCCGACAATCCTATCGGCGAGTGCGCTATCGCTGCTTTAAGAAAGTACGGCGTTGAGACAAAGCACATCGTTAAGAGCGGCGAAAGACTCGGTATCTACTACCTTGAGACAGGCGCTTCCATGAGAGCTTCAAATGTAGTTTATGACAGAGCTCATTCTTCAATTTCTACAGCAACTGCCGACCAGTTCGATTTTGACGCTATCTTTGAAGGCGCTGACTGGTTCCACTTCACAGGCATCACTCCCGCTGTTTCCGATATAGCGGCAGAGGTTACAGAGGCTGCTTTAAAGGCTGCAAAGGCTAAGGGCGTTACTGTTTCCTGCGACCTTAACTTCAGAAAGAAATTATGGTCATCGGAGAAGGCTCAGAAGATAATGACTAACCTCATGCAGTATGTTGATGTATGTATCGGCAACGAAGAGGACGCTGAAAAGGTTCTCGGCTTCAAGCCCGGCAACACGGACGTTACCTCCGGCGAGCTTGAAATGGCAGGCTATCAGGATATATTCAACCAGATGTGCGACAAGTTTGGCTTCAAGTATGTTATTTCTTCATTAAGAGAGTCATTCTCAGCTTCTCACAACGGCTGGTCTGCTTGTATCATGGACGGTAAGACAAGAGAGTTCTACAGATCAAACAGATTTGACATCAGTCCTATCGTAGACAGAGTAGGCGGCGGCGACTCATTTGCAGGCGGTCTCATCTGCGGACTTATGGACGGTAAGAACATGAAGGACGCTCTCAACTTTGCTGTAGCTGCATCTGCACTTAAGCACACTATCCCCGGC
>CANQVZ010000068.1 GCA_947627425.1 uncultured Clostridia bacterium
TGCATTAAAATCATCTTGGAAACATAAAAAATGGTATTTCCTTAAATTGAAAATACCATTTTTATCGACAGTCTGAGCTCCCGCTGAAACGGGAGCTTTTTTATGTTGTTTTATAAAATCATCAGATTACCTGACCCTTTGTTATAACAATGGGATCGTCGGCTGAGCCTATAACCTGCTTGCCGTCGCTTATGACAGCCTCTTTATCTATTATGGCGTTCTCTATAACGCAGCCCTTGCCTATATAAGAGCTCTTCATAATGATAGAGTTATTTACCGTGGCGCCCTCCGAAACAGTTACCTTTCTGAAAAGAACGGAATTGGAAACGGAACCGTCGATTATTGTACCCGTGCCTATGATAGAGTTCTTTACCTCCGCTGTGGAGTTGAGCTTTGCGGGCGGGTCATCGCTTGGCTTAGTGGTGATGTAGGGCTCGCTCTTGAGCTCTGCAAGTATTTCGGGCTTAAGGAAGTCCATATTGGTCTGCATATAAGCCTCTACACTGTTGAGAGTGTTCCAATAGCCGTCAAAACGATAGCCGTAAATATTGAGATGATTCTTATTTCTGAGGATTATATCCTTTACAAAGTCATAATATCCCTTGGGTATAGCGTTTTCAAGAAGCTTTATAAGCAGAGGTCTTGAAATAACATATATACCGAGCGAAATATCGTTGCCCTTAGGCTCTATGGGCTTTTCCTCAAAGCCTATGAGCTTCATATCCTCATCATATGTTACAACGCCGTAGTCGTGGGGATCCTTGCCCGCCTCGTCGGCATTCTTTGTAACGATGGTGATGTCTGCTCCCTTCTCGATATGGTAATCAAGAAGCTTCTGATAATCCATCTTGTATATAGCCTCGCCCGATGCTATCACAACATAAGGCTCGTGGCTCCTCTGAAGGAAGGAGATATTCTGATAGATAGAATCCGCTACGCCTCTGAACCAGAAATTGTTGTCGCTTGAAAGGAAGGGCGTGAATATATAGAGTCCGCCTTCTTTTCTGTCAAGATCCCACCACTTTGCGGATGAGAGGTGATCCTGAAGACTTCTTGAGTTGTACTGTGTGATAACGGCTACCTTGTTGATAGAAGAATTCGACATATTGCTCAGCGCAAAGTCAATAGCTCTGTATGACGAAGCAACGGGCATAGCCGCAATCGCTCTTACCTTACAAAGGCTCTTAAGTCTTTCGCTGTTGCCGCCGGCCAAAATAATACCAATAGCTTTCATAATTAGATCGCCTCCTCAAGAATTACTACATTCTGTCCGCTCGGAAGCTTGTTGTCTGTGTAATTATCAGCTGTTGTCTTGCCGTAAATAACGCAGTTCTTACCTATCTCTATTCCATCGGGAACAGTAGTGTTGCTGCCGATAACAGTTATGCCTGTGTTGTAGATGGCAGGCTTTGCCTCGTTGGGAACATTATCGCCTACGCCTACCACAACATTGTCGCCTATAACGGTGTTCTGATCGATTATACATCTGTCAAGTACAACATTTTTGCCTATATGACAGCCTTCCATAACGATAGAATCCTTTATCACCGCGCCCTCCTCTATGGTAACATTCTTACTGAGCACGGAGTGGACTACCTTGCCTTCTACCTGACAGCCCTCCGAAACTATACTTGTCTTTATCTCGGAGTTTGCGCCCGCATACATGGGCGGCTGGAGATTGCTGTTTGTGTATATCTTCCAGAAATCCTCATAGAGATTGAATTCGGGCAGAGTTCTGATAAGCTCCATATTGGCTGCCCAGTAGGACTCTATGGTTCCTACATCCTTCCAGTAATCCTTGAATCTGTAAGCATAGAGCGTCATGCCCTTGTTGAGCATGGACGGTATGATATGCTTGCCGAAATCACTGTCGGCATGGATCTTGTTGTCCTCGATAAGAGCCTCCCTGAGCTTTGACCATGTGAATATGTATATACCCATACTCGCAAGGTTGCTCTTAGGATTTGCAGGCTTCTCCTCGAATTCGTAGATCTTGTCGTTCTCGTCGGCATTCATTATACCAAAACGGCTTGCCTCTTCCATAGTGACTTCAAGAACGGCGATTGTAACATCGCAGTTATTCTGCTTATGGAATTTGAGCATAGCTGCATAATCCATCTTATAGATATGGTCGCCCGACAAAATAAGAACATACTCGGGCTTATTTGCATCGATGTAATCAATGTTCTGATAAATAGCGTTGGCTGTGCCCGAATACCACTCGCCCTTTTCGCCCTCGGTCTGATGAGGCGCAAGTATGGACACACCGCCGTTTCTTGTATCAAGATCCCAGGGTACGCCAATACCTATGTGCTGATTGAGCGTAAGGGGCTGATACTGCGTGAGAACACCGACCGTATCCACGCCTGAATTGACGCAGTTGCTCATCGGAAAGTCGATTATCCTATATTTACCTCCAAAGGCAACGGCAGGCTTTGCCTTGTCCATTGTCAGTATGCCTAAACGACTTCCCTGTCCTCCGGCTAAAAGCATAGCCATCATTTCTTTTTTTTGCATAGCTTTGATCCCTCCATTCCGCTATGTTTTCTCTTTAACTATATCATACCACATTTCTATGGTAAATTACAACAAAAAAAATGTATTTTTTTCAAAAATTTATAAGTAATTCGTAAAACAGGCTTTTACACTATATTTTTCAATGTGATTTTTTTCTAAAAAATTCAGTAATTTACACCGTTTTATGTTTATTTTTTACAAAATAAAACATTTTTTTGCCTTATTAAATTATTTTTATGGTAATTTGCCCCGAATTGGGGTAAAATATAGTTGATTATAATTATGCCGTGTTTTTTAGGAGGACAATATGAAATTCGGATTTATAAGGACTGCCGCCGCAACTCCCGACATAAGGGTGGCAGACTGCATTTACAATACAGCATCCATAACAGAATGTATGAAAAAGGCTTACAGCAGAAATACGGAGCTTTTGGTCTTTCCCGAGCTATGCGTGACAGGCTACACCTGCGGAGATCTCTTTGGTCAGAAAACGCTGCTTGACGCTGCGCTTGATGGCTTGGAAAAAATAAAAGAGGTCTCAGCCGATATGAATATGCTGACGGTGGTGGGACTGCCCTTTGAATATGCGGGCAATCTTTACAACTGCGCCTGCGTTATATACAGAGGAAAAATCCTTTCGCTCATACCCAAGACATTTCTGCCGAACTACAACGAGTTTTACGAAATGCGCTGGTTCAGAGAGGCGCTTAATGAAACGGTATATGTAAATATTTCGGGCGAGGATGTGCCCTTTGGCACGGATATAATAATAAAGTCAAAATATTTGGACGAATTCAGTCTTGCGGTTGAGATATGCGAGGATCTCTGGAGCGTGGTGCCTCCGTCATCAAGACACGCGCTTGCGGGAGCCGTTATAATAGCCAATCCGTCTGCGGGAAATGAAATAACGGGCAAGGATATATACAGAAAATCGCTCGCAGAAAGTCAATCGGCAAGGATACTGGGCGGGTATGTATACGCCTGTGCGGGCGACGGAGAGTCCACGACGGATGTTGTGTACTCCGGACACAACATTATATGCGAAAACGGCATAACCCTCGCAGAGGCAAAGAGATTTGAAAACGGCATAGTGTACGGAGATATAGATGTTATGAGGCTTTCGTCCGAGAGGAGAAAAAATACCACCTTCAAAACCGACGACAGCGGATATACAAGGATATTTATTGACTTTGTGCCTAACGACTGCGATATAGAACGCTTTATAGACCCCGCTCCCTTTGTGCCCTCGGATATCGGGCTGAGAGAAAAGCGCTGCGAGGAGATAATAAACATACAGGCGCACGGACTTAAAAAGCGTATAGAGCACATAGGCTGCAAAAATGTGGTAATAGGCATAAGCGGAGGACTGGACTCCACTCAGGCGCTCATAGTATGCGACAAGGCATACGAGCTGGCAGGGCTTGACAAAAAGGGTATAATAGCCGTCACAATGCCCTGCTTCGGCACTACGGACAGAACCCACTCAAACGCGGAGGCGCTTGTTGAAAAAATAGGCGCAACGCTTGTGGAGGTAAACATAAAGGATGCCGTAATGAAGCACTTTGAGGACATAGGACACGATCCCAATGTTCACGACCTCACATTTGAGAACTCGCAGGCAAGGCAGAGAACTATGGTACTCATGGATATGGCGTCCAAATACAACGGCTTTGTTGTGGGAACGGGCGACCTTAGCGAGCTGGCTCTGGGCTGGGCGACCTATAACGGCGACCACATGAGTATGTACGGCGTAAACTGCTCCATACCCAAGACACTTATAAAATATCTCATAGGCTATATTGCGGATACAACAGATGACGAGGGGCTGAGACAGGTGCTTAAGGATATACTCGACACGCCCATTTCTCCCGAGCTTCTGCCGCCCGATGACAACGGCGAAATAGCGCAGGTGACGGAGGATGTTGTGGGACCGTATGAGCTGCATGACTTCTTCCTATACAATACGGTAAGGCTCGGATATGCGCCCGACAAGATATTCTATCTTTCAAAGCTTGCCTTCAAAGAAAAATATGACGAAGCAATACTTTACAAATGGCTTAGAAATTTCTTTTGGAGATTTTTTGCGCAGCAGTTCAAGAGAAGCTGTCTGCCCGACGGTCCTAAGGTGGGCTCCGTGAGCCTGAGTCCGAGAGGCGACTGGAGAATGCCCAGCGACGCCTCGGCAAGGGTTTGGCTTGATATACTGGACAGAATAAAGGAAGAAAATAATTTTTGACCGAATACCCATAAGGATATAATAGTTGATATCGGCAATATATTATAATGAGAGAAAAAAACAGGAGGATGATATGAGGAACAGTAAAATAAAAAGACATATGGTCAAAAGCGCCGCACTTATTATGTGTATGCTCTGCACTCTGACATCCGTATTTGCGGAGACTTTAAGCGCAGACACCGCAGACGGCGAGGCAGGCTCATATGTAAGAACGCTTTTCAATGAGCAGAACGGTCTGCCCACGGGCGAGGCAAACACCATACTTCAATCCTCCGACGGATATATGTGGATAGGCAGCTACGGCGGACTTATACGCTATGACGGAAGTACATTCCGAAACTACAGCACGGAGAAGTCCATACCCTCCTCCTCTATAAGGTCGCTTTTTGAGGACTCTAAGGGAAGGCTGTGGATAGGCACGAACGACGCGGGCGTATATAAATATGAAAACGGCACATTCAGCGCCATAGCAAGCCCTGATGACTTTTCATTCCTCTGCATAAGGGACTTTGCGGAGGGACTTGACGGAAGGATATACATTGCCTCCAATTCGGGAATGGGCGAGATAAACGAGGACGATCTGACTGTAGAGCCGTACAGCGACAGCAGCCTTGCGGGAGAGACCATTTATTCCATAGGCTGTGACAGCGTGGGCAGAATATGGGCTGCCATGAATTCGGGCAATTGTGCCGTGGTAAAGGACAAAAAAGCGGAGATAAAAGAGCACTCCGATATATTGAGCTCAGGCGAGGTATATTGCCTTGCGGACGATAAGAACGGAAATATTTATATAGGCTCCTCCGAAAACGATATAGCCGTGCTCAGCTTTGACAGCGGCGGAAAAATAAGCTCAAAGCAATACTCCACGGGAAATATATATACACACAACAATATAAAGGTAGGCAGCGACGGCACCATACTTATATGCGGTGAACACGGCTTTGCGGTCATGAATGACAACGGAAATATAATTATGTCCGACAACACTAACCAAACCATGTCCACCACCGACGCCTGCGTGGACTATGAGGGCAACATATGGTTCTCGTCCTCAAGCTACGGCATAATAAAGTATACAAAGGGCTGTATAGCGCCCTTCGGCGAGAATACATCCATTGCAAGGCTTGCTATAAATGCTGTGACAAAAAGCGGAAACGAA
>CANQVZ010000069.1 GCA_947627425.1 uncultured Clostridia bacterium
ATGCAGTCCATTTTTATTTTTTAGGTGTTGCACTTGAAAGTATAACTCAAGCTGTCCCGGCTTCGCAGGACAGTCCCGTTTTTGGCAGAGGGATCGGTTTTATATGACTTTATTCAGTACAGTCCCTATCTCCTCATACACAAAACAGCAAGACTTACAAGCAAGTCTGTCCCCTCCTCACACATCTTTCTTAGCTGTAACGACTGCCCCTATAAATGTAAACAAAATTATATACACAACACAAACTATCACAAACTGCGGATATCCGCTTTTTTCGAGTTCCTGCGGGGAGTTTGCGTTCATGCCATAGGACAAAAGAGAATATATCCAGATATGCCCTAAGTTTTTAGCAAGCCCCGCCAAGCCCGACAAGCCTCCCGCAAAGGCTATTGCCACGGGCAGAGCGAAGCTTTTTACATTCATGGATATAAGAAGCTGCAAAGCCACGATCACCATTCCTCCGAGGGTGCCGAAAATGCACCACTGCGCTATGGAAATCCAAGGCGGGCTTGTAAGTCCCGCAATATAGCCCGAAAGTACAAACAGTATACATATCCATATTTCGCTCAAAAGAAGCATTGAGGCGGCTGTTATGAGCTTGGCAAAAAATATCGATGTGCGTTTTACGGGCAGTGAAAACAGCTTGTTAAGGTTGCTTCCTGCGTTTTCAAGCCTTGCAATGTAGGCGCAGTATATACCCAGCATTATGGGCAGGAAAAAATAATCAGTAAAAAGCGTGTGCTGTGTCCATAGGCTAAGCCATTCCTTTGTGAGTATGGCCCTCTGATATATATAATTTGCCGTACCCAAAAAGGCGGGCACTATGGGCATTATTATGAACGCGAGCCACACGGGCGAGCGCCTGAGCTTTATTCTTTCTGCTTTTAATAATTTGATAAGCATGGTTCACAGCTCCTTTCTTTTGAAAAATTCACGCCCTGCAATATACAACGCAATGCAAATAAGTACCAATATGGCAAACGATTTCCAATCTATACCCATTACCTCAAAATGAGCAAATTTGTATCTGTTTTCTTTGCTCCAGCCGAAAAGTCCCACGAAGTCCAGCACTCCGTAGCAGCTCCATATGAATAGGCTGCGCAGTGTTGAAAGCTGTGGCAAAAACATGGAGCAGACCCCGAAAAATGTACCTATTACGCCCGAAAAAAATGCGACCGCCTGATTTCTGAAGCACAGCGAGGCTGTGTGCTGAAATATGTACACCGCGGCTGTAGGTGTGAGTGTAAAGAGAAGATACAAAATATACAGCTTTATCGGTACGGCTCCGCCGAAGTCCGCATGATAGCCGAAGGCTATAGTCATTGTCCAGCTTATTAAAACGCAGAAGGTCATTATCATAAGCCCGTAAATAAGCTTTGCGTCATATATTCTGCCCCTATCCTCCGATACGGCAAGCTGTCGGAGCATATTGCCCTTATGCTCGATGTCGCAGAGCCTTGACGCCACAATTACCGAAAGCAGAGGCATAAAAATCGAGTTTACAAGAGGTAGTTCATAAAGACTGCCCATCCATGCCATACGCAAAAAATCCTCCTTGTAGTTGTCGGGATATATCCAGCAAAGCATGACCGCCGTAACGGCAAGCGCGCTCAAAAGCACATAACGACGGCGTGTTTTCATAAATTCACATTTTAAAAGCTTTATCATAGGCTATGCTCCCTCCCCGTAAGATCGATGAAAATTTCCTCCAGAGATTTGGTTTTGTCTATGCCGTGCAAGCCCTCCAGACTGCCCTGATACATCATTCTGCCGTTTGCTATGACTCCCACATCCTCCGCCATTCTGTCTATCTCGGAAAGCAGATGGCTTGAAACTATAACTGTCATACCGTACTGCGTGGGAAACGACTTTATAAGCTCGCGCATTTCCTGTATGCCCGCCGGGTCAAGACCGTTTGTAGGCTCGTCCAGTATAAGGAGCTTAGGGAAAGCCAGCATAGCGCCCGCAAGCCCCAATCTCTGCTTCATGCCCAGAGAATAAGCCGAAACCTTCTTGCCATGCTGTTTGTCGAGCCTGACTATTTGCAGTACCTTTTCAATGTTAATTTCGGGCACATCCAGAACGGCGGCGAGTATGCGCAGATTTTCCGCGCCGGTAAGATGACCGTAATACGACGGCGATTCTATAAGCGAGCCTATGTCCCTAAGTATATTTATTCTTGTGGTTTCCGACATAGGCTGTCCCATTATTTCAATATCTCCCTTTGTTGGACGCACAAGGCTAAGAAGCATTTTCAATGTGGTGGTCTTGCCTGCGCCGTTAGGTCCCAGAAAGCCGTATATGCGCCCTTCCTTGACCCTCATATCAACATTGTTCACCACCGAAACGCCTCTATAGCTCTTTGTAAGCCCTTTTGTTTTCACTATATCGTTCATAGCGGTTCTCCTTTCAAAATTTTATAGTCAATATTATGACATACCGTCCTTTCGCCGCCATAAAAATAACCTTAAGGCAAACTTAAATATTACGCTCATCGCTTTAAAACAAAAATATATTGTGCTAAAATAAAATGGGTGATAATTATGCAGGAACTGAAAAACAAGAAAATTCTGATAGTGGACGATGAAAAGGAAATAACGGACATGCTTTCGGGAATGTTGTTCGCAAGCGGTTTTTACAATATTTACACGGCGTATAACGGCAGGGACGCGCTTAAAATTGCGGGAGAGCAGAAAATAGCTCTTTATATACTGGATGTCAATCTGCCGGACATGGACGGTTTTTCGCTTTTTGAGGCATTGAGAGAGCGCTCCGAAGCCCCGGTTATTTTCCTGACTGCGCGGGGAGAGGGCAGAGACAAGATAAAAGGACTTGGGCTGGGAGCGGACGACTATATAGTGAAGCCTTTTCTGGCGGACGAGCTTATACTGAGGATAACGGCTGTGCTAAAGCGGGTATATGCCATAACGGAGGTAAAGACTAAAATATCGCTGTCTGGCGTTACGGTAGATCTTGAAGCGGCTTCGGTGAACAAAAACGGCAAGGAAATACCGCTCACGGCGAAGGAATATATACTCCTTAAAAAGCTGTGGGAAAACAAAAACAAGATAGTAACTACGGACGCGCTGTGCATGGCGGCTTGGGGCGGGGACTACTACGGCTATGAAAACACGCTCATGGTGCATATAAGACGGCTTAGGCAGAAAACGGAGCTTGAGCCGTCAAAGCCCAAGCATATAATAACGGCAAAGGGTTTGGGATATAAGCTGGTGATAAAGGATGAATAATACAAGCATTAAAATTTTTATATACTTCACTCTTGTATCCACTGTAATCGCTGTGATACTGCTTTTTATCAATTTTATGGGTTACGCTTATATAGAAAGCGATACGGACGGCGAAAAACTGCCGAGAAAAACTCTGGCGCTGATAAGCGAAAAGCTGATTGAAACGGACAGCGGTTTTGAACTGAATGAAGATGTGCTGCCCTCGGGATATTGGTGCATATTGATAGACGAAAACGGTAATATCGTGTGGTCGCAGAACAAGCCCGACGACATACCCGAAAGCTATTCCCTAAACGACATTGCACGAATGACGCGGTGGTTTCTGAATGACTATCCCGTGTATGTGCGCACGGAGGATTACGGACTTCTCGTTGTGGGTATGCCTAAAAATGCAGTCGGAAAATATCATATGGTATATTCCGAAAAGTGGTTTGATACCCTGCCACAAAGAATAATTTCCATACTTTTCATAAACCTGTGTTTTGCGGCGGTATTGGCTTTTTTGTTCGGAATAAAGCTTTACAGGAGACTGCGCACCCTCACAAACGGCATAAGCGACCTGCGTTATGAAAGACCCGTAAGACTTAAAGAGCGCGGTATATTCAAAGAGATATCCGCAAACATAAACAAAACCTCCGAGGCTATGGAGCGCAAAAATGAAAAGCTCTCTGCGCGGGACAATGCAAGAGCAAACTGGATAGCGGGCATATCCCACGATATCCGCACGCCTCTTTCCGTTATAATAGGAAAATCCGAGGAAATTTCACACTCAGACAGCCTTGACGAGGGTGCAAAGAAAAAAGCAATGGTAATAACCGCGCAGGGAATGAAAATAAAAAAGCTCATAGAGGACATGAATCTTATATCCTCACTGGAATACGATATGCAGCCCTCGGACAAGAAAGCAATAAAAATATGCCCTCTTTTGAGGCAGACGGTAACGGACATAATAAACAGCGGCATAGCCGACAACTGCGACATAGAGTTGGAATTAAAAGACGAAAAATCAACGGTTACCGCAGACGAAGCCCTTATAGAACGGGCAATATATAACATTATAAACAACAGCATACAGCACAACAAGGACGGTTGTAAAATAAATATAACACAGCGCACAAAAGACAAAGCGACCGTTCTGGAGATAGCGGACAACGGCAGAGGCATACCGGAGGAAACAATAAAAAATATCGCACAAATGCCCTGCTCCGCTCACGGCATGGGGCTGCCTATGGCTTATAGGATAATAAAGGCGCATGGGGGAAATTTTGAAATAACAAACGATAACGGCGCAAAAATAAGAATTGAGCTGTATTAAAAAAGAGGACCGACAGTTGTCAGTCCTCTTAAAATTCAAATTAACATCAAAGCTTGATGTCGTACTTCTCGGCTATGGACTTTACATAGTCCTCTGCTGCCGTGAGAGCCTCGTCTGCTGCCGTGAACTCGTCTGCGTCGTCCATATCGGTCGTGCCAAGAACAGAGCCAACGGTTGCAGCCTTGTCACAGTGCTCGTCATAGGTCTTCTGCTCATCCTCGCTTAAAGCGGGCTTTGCATCGTTTACCTTGCCTACAAGAGCGTCAACTTCTTCAAACTTAGCCTTAATGTCGTCAGCCGTGAGAGCCTTTTCTTCTGCGGGCTCCTCCTCGTCTGCCTTTACGCCAAGCTCGTCTGCAAGCTTATTGAGCGCCTCGCCTGCTTCCTCTATAGCCTTTTCTGCTGCTGCGATCTCGTCCTGAGTGTACCTGCCTGTGTCAAGTATAGAAAATACCTTTGCAACGGTGTAGCTGTTCTTTGCAAGAACATCCACCTGCTCCTCGCTCATATCCTTAACATCGTTGAGCTTGCCGATAAGAGCGTCAAGCTCTTCTGCGTTGTCTCTAAGCTCTCTGTCAGCCATGCCTGTGTACTGCTCGTCAGTGTCTACAGCTGCGCCGCTTTCAACGGCGTCCTTTGAAGCTGTTACATTTACAGTCTTTGTGTCTGCGTCCCAGTCAACGCCATAACCAAAGTTTTCGCTTAAAAATCTGATGGGCACCATTGTTCTGCTGTTGATGATAACAGCGGGAGTGTCGATTGCAACGGGTACGGTCACATCGCCGTCCGTAACATTGAGAACCTTCTCACCTACGACCATAGTTGCCTTAAGGTCTGTCTGCTCAAAAGAAACTGTCTTTGTAGCTGCGTCCCAGTCAACCTTACATCCGAGAGCTTCAGCAACGACTCTTACGGGAACCATTGTTCTGGAATCAACGATAACTGCGGGCTGATCGGTCTCAACCTCCTTGCCCTCTACCTTTAAGGTTACCTGTGTATACTCCTCTGCGCTTACAGCCGTACCGAAGCAAAGAGCCGATACAGTCATAACTGCGGAGAGAAGCAAAGCGATCTTCTTCTTCATTAAAAAATCCTCCTTAGAATAGAAACATATATTTACTAAGCTGACGCCTAACGAGTTCATTATACTATGATTTTATATAAAAATCAACAAAAATTTAACATTTAATACATAATGCCAAAATTGCAATAAAAATGAATAAATCTCTTGACAAATGCCATTTGATATGTTATTATATCAAAAGTGCCGTAGACAGCAGGTGCCATATTGGCGTAACGGTTCCCTACCTGCCGAGGATACATTA
>CANQVZ010000070.1 GCA_947627425.1 uncultured Clostridia bacterium
AGCCATTGCAAGAGCGGCGGCGGCAGACCCGCCCGTGCTCATACTTGACGAGGCTACAAGCTCCATAGATACCAGAACGGAGGGTCTTGTTCAGCGCGGAATGGACAGGCTTATGAACGGCAGAACGACCTTTGTCATTGCCCATAGACTCTCTACCGTAAGAAATGCCGACTGTATAATGGTGCTTGAAAACGGCAGGATAATAGAAAGAGGAGACCATGACGAACTCATAGAAAAGAAGGGCAAGTATTACACCCTCTACACGGGCAATCTGGAATAATTGTATTTTTGTATAAACAACACCTTGAAAACATAAGCGGTTTTTGTTATAATCAAAGAATACGAATGAAATATATTTGCCCGATATAAAAGATATAAGGAGCGGACATGGATAACGACAATACCAAAAGGAAATTTTTTAAAAACATGGACAACAGCCAGGCGGCTACCGTCATTATAATAGCTATAATATTCATTGCGCTTTTTGTGGCATACGCAGGCATAACTCACTCAATACAGATACGAAGCGTAGGCAGAATGAACGAGAGCGTAAACACCGTTATAGCCGAGATACAGACGAAGTTTGAGCGCGACAGCAGAATCTTGAATTCTGCCGCGGATATTATTTCCGCCGACAGCACCATTGACAATGAATCAATGACGGATGTCATAAATTATATATCGCCTCTGCTTGAAACAATGAATGTTTATATACTTTTCCCCGACGATACAGTTCTGAATTCCTCGGGTGAAATATCTGCCGCCACTTACAGCGACGATGTGCTTTTCAGAAACGAGGCGCCTCTTGGCGAGCACGTGTCCGACAAGGTTTACAGTGCGGGCAACAATACGCCCATATTGAGGCATTTTGTACCCATTACTCACAACGGCGAGACCATTGCGCTCATATACGGCGTCACAAGGCTTGAAGAACTCCCCAAGCGTCTTAATACCGACAATATTTATAATGGTACTGGCAGTACATATATCATAGACACAAAGACGGGCGAGTTCATTATGGACACCTATCATAACGAGCTCGGCAATATGTCGGACTTTGCGGGCAGGGCAACCAAAAACAACAGCAAGAACTGGGAAGATATAAGAGAGGATATTTTAAAGCTCGGCACGGGCTTTGCATCCTTCCGTTCACAGTCTACGGGCGAGTGGGAATATCTCATTTATGCGCCCATGAATATCAATAAATGGATAGTTGCCGTGTCTGTGCCCGAAAAGGAAGCGCTTGCCAGCGTTTATGCTGTTCGCCGTATAGGCATTGCCACGGGTATGGTAATAGCCGTGTTTGTGATACTCTATTATTTCTGGATAAGACGCAACGCTAAGATGAGGACGGAACAGGCAGTAGGTCAGGCTGTGCTCAAGGAGAAGCTTCGCAAGGCTGAGGCGGCGGACAGGGCAAAAAGCGTTTTCCTTTCAAATATGTCGCACGACATAAGAACGCCCATGAACGCCATAATAGGCTTTACGGCTCTTGCGCAGACCAATATAGACAATAAGGAAAAGCTTCAGGATTATCACAAAAAGATACTTTCATCCTGCAATCATCTCTTAAGCCTTATAAACGATATACTCGATATGAGCCGTATTGAATCGGGCAAGCTCAACATTGAGGAAAAGGAGTGTTCCATTTCCGATATATTCAGAGATATGCGCAATATCATACAAAATCAGATGCATTCAAAACAGCTCAATTTCGTTATGGACACTCTGGATATAAGCGATGAAAATATATTCTGCGACAAGCTCCACCTCAATCAGGTGCTCCTTAATCTTTTGTCAAATGCCATAAAGTTCACGCCCGCAGGCGGAACGGTGGCTCTTGTCATAGAGCAGAAGCAGTCCGCGCCCAAGGGCTACGGCGCTTATGAAATACGCGTAAAGGATACGGGTATAGGCATGAGCAAGGAATTTGCCGAGCACATATTCGAGCCCTTCGAGCGCGAGCGCACATCCACCGTGAGCGGTATACAGGGCACGGGATTGGGCATGGCTATAACAAAGAACATAGTCGACGCCATGGGTGGCAAAATTGAGGTAAAGACGGAAAAGAACAAGGGCACGGAGTTTATACTTGACTTCAAGTTCCGTTTGCAGCAGGAACATAAAAATGCCGAGCACATACACGAGCTTGAAGGACTTAAGGCTCTTGTTGTGGACGACAGCTATTCCACCTGCGACAGCATCACAAAGATGCTGAGACAGATAGGCATGTGTCCCGAGTGGACTCTCCACGGCCACGAGGCTATACTTCGCGCAAGACAGGCGCATGAGCTTGGCGCGCCCTTCAGCGCCTATGTCATTGACTGGCTCTTGCCCGATCTGAGCGGTGTGGAGGTCGTAAGACAGATAAGATCCATAGTCGGCGATGATGTTCCCATAATAATAGTTACGGCTTACGACCGCTCCGTATTCGAGGAGGAGGCTCTTGCGGCAGGCGCAACGGCATTCTGCGATAAGCCCGTATTTCTTTCCGAGCTTCAGAATATACTGCTTGACGCCATAACCGATAAAAAGGGCGCAGAGGAGCAAGCTGCCGCTCCCAAGCCCGATGAAAAACGCTTCGACGGCGTAAGGATACTTCTTGTAGAGGATAACGAGATAAACCGCGAGATAGCCGAGGAAGTGCTCAAGGAAAAGGGCTTTACCGTGGAATCCGCGCATGACGGCACAATGGCTTTGGATATGGTTAAAAAGTCAAAGCCGGGATATTATGCGCTTATACTCATGGATATACAGATGCCCGTTATGAACGGCTACGAGGCTACAAAGGCTATAAGGACGCTTGATGATAAGGCGCTTTCGGACATACCCATAATAGCCATGACAGCCAACGCCTTCGAGGAGGATAAAAAGCAGGCGCTTGAATGTGGTATGAACGCCCATGTGGCAAAGCCCTTCGACGCCGAAAAGCTCACGGAGGTAATGGCGCAGTTTATAAATTGATATTAAAAAAGACCGCATTTGCGGTCTTTTTTTAATAAAGCTTTAAGGCTATTTCCATGTTTCAAAATGCACACATATATACCCGGATTTTGTTTCCTTTCTGTCGTATGAGCCTATCAGGTTATTGTAGTAATCGTAAAGCAGCACCTTGTTTTCATATGCCTTGTCGTCGTAGTGATATATGCCCGTATGGAAATCCTGATTTATTCTGTGTATTATCTGCTCTGTTGTCAGTACGGGTGAAACGATATATGTATTCTTATCTACAATTACATAATTTTCCTTCCCGCTTTCAAGCGTTTCACAGCCAATAATAACGGGGAAGAAGTTGGAAGAACCATATTCTCGATATGTATAATATCCTCCTGCAAATATCGCAGTAAAACCCACAGCGACAATGATATTTATTGCTATGTAAATAAGTGCAGAATTAAAGCGTATAAATGCAATGTTGAAAACAAGTACAAACGAGAGTATAAGGACAAAGAACATAGGCAATATAACTTTGTATTCGACTGATTGCCGTACAGAAATCACCAGAAGTAAGCCTATGAAACTTAATGCGGGTGCTTTGCGGTTTATATAGCTTTTTGCCTTTTCAAACACCAAATCTATAACAGTACCGCCGCCTTCTTCTTCGGGTATAACAAAATCCTCGTATGCGGAATATTGTCCTATATCATGCGCTCTGTTTTCAAGCCTTTCTTTAAACTCCTTTGAGTCCATCAAAAACACACCTCGGATTTATATGTATTGCACTTCGGCTCATATTTCCTAACATATCTCATCGTAAAAATTTGCTATTGTTATATTCATATAGGGAATTACATATATTCCTGCGATACCCAGAGTTATAACCATAAGCAGCACCCAAGGAATGAATGAAAGATAGAGCATAAAAAGATTGAATTTATTGCCCTTCATTATGCTCCAGCTGTTCTTTATTGCCTCAAAAAATCCGTCGTCGGGCGCATCCCTGAAGCAAAGCATAGCCATGCTAAGTCCGAGAGCCACAATAATACCCGGAATTATCAAAAGTATAAGCCCGAGAGCTATGAAAATATTGCATATGAAGTTTATGATAATTATGTATAAACCCTGCTTAAAAGCCGATATAAATTCGTCCGTGTTGTCGTCGCCTCTTTTTGCGCTTAAAGCCCACCACAAATAGCCCGTCTCAAGTATGGTAGTTACACATTGTATTATAAATGCAACGAGCTTTACCATTGCGGAGCTGTCCGAGGAATTGTTGAAAAATATAAGTATACTTCCCACAATGTAGCTTATTATGAGATATACAAGAGTTAAGATATACGGATTTGTCTTGCAGCTTTTCATCTGCTCGCGCGCCTGTCTTTTCATTTCAGAAATACTCATTGTCATAGTTTTTTGCCTCCTTATATTTTATATATAGCATATTTTGATTATATTATATTACTTGTTTTTTTGTTTGTCAATTTTTTTGGTATTTTATAATTGAAAAATATATCGTTTTATGTTACAATTATATTGCTTTATTGTGTTTAAAAATAATTTAAGAAATGAGGACAAAAAATGGAGAATACTATTTACGAAAAGGCAAGAGAGCTTGCATATGAAGTGCTTTCCACAGACGAGGGCAAGAAGGTCGCCGAAACAAGATATATATTTGACAACAACGAGGAGGCAAGACAGAAGCTTCTGGACTACAACACCTACAGAGAGGCTGTCAATATGCGCGTCCAAGAGGGCAGCATAACGGAGGACGAGCTCAAAAAAGAGGGCTCAAAGCTTACACAGATGATAGCCGAGCTTAAACGGAACGAAATAATAAGCAATATGATACAGGCTGAAAGCGAGTTAAACGCAGTCATAAACAGAGTTATGACTATATTTCAGGCTACGATAACGGGCGAGTGCGAGGACAACGAGGGCGGCTGCACGGGCAGCTGTTCCACCTGCGGAGGCTGCCGCTAGAACGGGAAGTGTGATAAATGGCTAAGTTTACTCCTATGATGGAGCAGTATATGGAGATAAAGAAAAATTACAAATATTGCCTTCTTTTTTACAGACTGGGCGATTTTTACGAGCTTTTCTATGACGACGCGCTCATAGCCTCAAGAGAGCTGGAGCTTACACTTACGGGCAAGAACTGCGGTCAGGAGGAAAGAGCGCCCATGTGCGGAGTGCCTTATCATGCGGCTGACGGCTATATTGCCAAGCTCGTTGAAAAGGGCTATAAGGTGGCTATATGCGAGCAGACCGAGGACCCCAAGAAGGCTGCGGGCATTGTCAAAAGAGAGGTAATAAGGATAGTTACTCCCGGCACGGTCCTGGACACAAATGTACTTGACGAGGGCAGGAATAACTATATCATGTGCATATACATGGCTCCCGAGGGCTGCGGTATTGCCAGCTGCGATGTATCCACGGGCGAATTTCAGGTAACATCCGTGGGCAAAAATTTGGACAACAAGATAATAGACGAGGTAGCTCGCTTCAATCCCTCCGAGATAATATGCAATTCGGGCTTTGAGCTGGGCGGCAGCATAAGCCGTATTTTCGACATAAAGCCCTCGGAGTATTCTCAGTGGAGCTTTGACTATCAGAATGCCAACATCTGCCTTTGCAATCACTTCAATACGCTCAATCTTGCGGGCTTCGGGCTGGATAACGACAAGCTTTGCGTTTGCGCTGCGGGCGCTCTTTTGCAGTATCTCATAGAAACTCAGAAGAACAGCCTTTCCCACATAATGAGCATAAAAAAATATTCCTCAAATAAATATATGATACTGGATATGAGTTCAAGGCGAAATCTG
>CANQVZ010000071.1 GCA_947627425.1 uncultured Clostridia bacterium
GAGGGGGACCATTTCAAACAAAGCTTGCTTTGTGCCGAAATGGTGGTAGGGTGCAAGACTTGCTTGCAAGTCTTGCCGGTCATAATATTGCTGTAATCATTTCATTATCTGCCTATTACCATGCCGCCGTCTACGGTGATGACCTGTCCCGTGATATATTCCGACTTAGCCAAAAACAGCACCGTCTGCGCTATTTCCTCGGGCTGACCGAGCCTGCCGAGAGGAATATTTTGAAGTATCTGCTCCTTCATCTTGTCGCTCAGCACGGCTGTCATGTCCGTGGCTATCATGCCCGGAGCCACGGCGTTGCAGGTGATATTTCTGGAGGCAAGTTCCTTAGCCGCGCTGTAGGTCATGCCCAGAATGCCCGCCTTGCTTGCCGCGTAGTTGACCTGACCTATATTGCCCGCAAGACCTATTACGCTGGACATATTTATAATGGCGCCCTTTCTCTGCTTCATCATGGGCTTTGTAACGGCGCGCATCATATTGAAGCAGCCCTTGAGGTTGGTATTTATGACTGCGTCGAAGTCCTCCTCCTTCATACGCATGAGGAGGGTATCCCTCGTTATGCCCGCATTGTTCACAAGCACGTCAACTCTGCCAAACTCGTTCATAGCCTCGCTTACGAGCTTGTCCGCCTCGGCAAAAGCGCTCACATCCGCCTGAACGGCAAGACATTTTACGCCTCTTGCCTCTATCTCCGCTTTAACGGCGTCCGGGGAGGTCGACCTGTAGTTGAGCACTATATCAGCGCCCTCGTCCGCAAAGGCAAGAGCCACAGCCCTGCCTATACCCTTTGCGCCGCCCGTTACTATAACAGTTTTACCTTTCATTATAAACCTAAGCCTCCTAAAGTCTTTTCAAGGGTCTTTATGTCCTCGACATTATAAATGCCTATACCCTCTGCGCCCGCCTGCTTTGCCGCCTTCTTTACAAATGACGAAAGCGTCCTGCCGGGTCCCAGCTCTATGAATGTATCCACGCCGAGCTCCAGCATTTTATAAACGCTCTGCTCCCACTTGACGGGATTCATGACCTGCTTTACAAGTATATCCTTAACGCCGTTCACATCATCTACGACCTCAGCCGTAAGATTGGTGATGACGGGAATATTCATGGTCTTAAGCTCCGTTTTGTCAAGCTCCGCCTTGAGCTTATCCGAGGCGGGCTTTAAAAGAGAGGTGTGGAAGGGACCGCTCACATTGAGCATAACGGCTCTTTTTGCGCCCTTTTCGAGCACAAGCTCAGCCGCCTTCTCAACAGCCGCCTTGTCGCCCGCTATGACTATCTGTCCCGGAGCGTTGTAATTGGCTATCATACATCTGCCCACGGAGCTTGCCTCGTCGCAGGCTGACTGTATGCTGTCTGCGTCAAGGTTCAGAACGGCGCACATTGCGCCCTCGCCCTTGGGCACTGCCTCTGTCATAAATTTTCCCCTCTTGCGCACGAGCCTCACAGCCTCCTCAAAATCGAAGGTGCCGCTTGCGGTGTGCGCAGAGTATTCGCCCAGGCTCAAGCCTGCCACATAGTCCGCCTTTACGCCCTTTTCGCTCATGAGAGCATAGAGCGCATAGCTCATTGTGAGGAGAGCGGGCTGTGTGTATTCCGTTTCGTTGAGTCTTTCGTCCTCGCCGAAGCACATATCGGTAAGGCTGAAATCCAGAGCCTTATCCGCCCTGTCAAATATATCCTTCACGCAGCCGAAGCTATCGTAGAGCTCCTTGCCCATGCCCGCATACTGTGAGCCCTGACCGCTGAAAATAAAAGCTGTTTTCATATTTTTTGTACTCCTTATTTCATAAGAGCCGTGAACTGCTCCATTATCTCGTCAATTATTTCCTTGCAGCTCTGCTCCTTATTTACCATGCCCGCTATCTGACCGCTCATTATGGAGCCATTGTCCATATCGCCGAGCTTGACAGCCTTCTGCAATGCGCCCGTGCCCAGAGCGTCAAGACGCGCAAGATCGGGCTCGTCCTTGCCCGTTTCCTCCTTTTCCGCCTTTGCAAAAGCGGTGGTGAGCTTGTTCTTTATAACTCTTACGGGATGACCCGTTATGTTGCCCGTTATGACGGTCGCAATGTCGTTTGCCTTAAGTATCTTTGCCTTATAGTTTTCATGCACGGTACACTCGTAAGCCACGAGGAAGCGCGTGCCTATCTGCACGCCCTCTGCGCCGAGCATAAAGCCCGCTGCCATACCTCTGCCGTCGGCAATACCGCCCGCAGCAAGCACGGGGATAGAAACGGCGTCCACCACCTGAGGCACAAGAGCCATAGTGGTGAGCTTGCCTATATGTCCGCCCGACTCCATACCCTCGGCTATGACTGCGCCCGCGCCTATCTTCTCCATCTTCTTTGCCTGCGCAACGGAGGGCACAACGGGTATGAGACAAATGCCGTGCTCCTTGAACTTATCCATAAACTTGGAGGGATTGCCCGCGCCTGTCGTAACGACCTTTACACCCTCCTCGCAAACGAGGTCTACAATGTCGTCCACATAGGGCGAAAGAAGCATTATATTTACGCCGAAGGGCTTATCGGTAAGCTCCTTGCACTTTCTTATCTCCTCTCTCACTATGTCAGCGGGGGCGTTGCCTGCGGCGATTATGCCCAAGCCGCCCGCATTCGACACTGCCGAGGCGAGGCTGGCGTCCGCTATCCACGCCATAGCGCCCTGGAATATGGGGTATTTTATATTCAACATTTCACAAATTCTGGTTTTCATCGTTTTCACCTTATTATTTCCTTTCTGTATATTTTACCACTCTATAAGCATACTGCCCCAGGTCAGACCTGCGCCGAAGCCCGTGAGTATCACCTTGTCGCCTCTTTGCAGAAGACCCTCGTTTGACATCTCGCCAAGCGCTATGGCTATGCTTGCCGCCGAAGTGTTGCCGTATCTGTCTATATTGATATAAAACTTTTCAATAGGCAGCTTAAGCTTTCTTGCCGCAAACTCTATTATGCGGTAATTTGCCTGATGAGGTACTATATATTTCACATCCTCAAGGCTAACTCCGCTTTTTTGTGTAATTATGTTGATGCTCTGCGGTATCACCCTTGTGGCAAAATTGAATATCGCCTTGCCGTCCATCAAGAAATAATGACGATCCGGTTCGGGGGAGGAAAGGAAGTTTCTCACCTTTTTTTCGCAGCCTGTCAGCTTCATTCCGTCGGAGCCCTTGGCGTGGAGCACATCGGCGATTATGCCTCCCTGCTCTCTTGCCTCGACTATGGCGCCTCCCGCGCCGTCGCCGAAGAGCACGCAGGTGGTCCTGTCATGCCAGTCCACATATTTTGAAAGCGTCTCCGCGCCTATGACAAGAGCCTTTTTGTACTCTCCCGCCTTTATGAACTTATCCGCTATGCTCAGCGAATAAATGAAGCCGCTGCAAGCCGCGCTCACATCGAAAGCCGCCGCATTGTCCGCGCCTATCGCTCCCTGAACAAGACAAGCCGTGCTGGGCGTTGCAAAGTCGGGGGTGATGGTGGCTACTATTATGAGGTCGAGCTCCTCGGGCTTTACTCCCGTTTTTTCAAGGAGCCTCTCCGCCACCTTTATGCACATCTGCGATGTGTTCTCGCCCGTCGAAACGTGCCTTGACCTTATGCCCGTGCGGGAATATATCCACTCGTCGCTTGTATCCACAAGCTTTGCAAGGTCGTCGTTTGTAACGGCTCTTTCGGGGGCATAGCACTCCACAGCCATAATACCTGTACTATACATATTGTTCTCCTTTTATCGTTGTTCGCTTATAAGGGGCATACCCTTAAGAAATTTATTCAGACTGGAAAGAGCCTCTATGAACATATCCGCCTCATAGTCGCTCATATCCATTATAAGCGAGCGCACAAGCTCAAAATGGAACCTCTGATGCGTTCTGAAAAGCTCCTTGCCCCTCTCTGTGAGGCTCAGCATAAACACGCGCTTGTCCGTTTCGCTCCTGACCTTATTCACATAGCCCTTCTTGACAAGGTGGTTGATGGAAACGGTGAGCGTTCCCAGAGTTATATCCAGCTTGTCCGCCACATATGACATTGTTTTGGGCATATAAATGCCTATGGCGTCTACAGTGTGCGCCTCGTTCACCGATACATCCTCAAAGCCGCCGCTTCTTATTGCAAGGAGCTCACGCCTTGAAATATCGTTAAAAGCACCGCTTATAAGCCTGTTGAGTATGTTCATTGTACTTTCCATAAGCCAATGCCTCCCAATTTAATTTGATAATCAAAGTATATACTATTTGGATAAAAAAGTCAATAGAATTTGTAGGGCACTACGACCGTTCAAAAAAGATATTTTTTCAATTTTTTGGAAAATTGTATGAAAATGCATTTTTTATATGTATTTTTACTTTTATAAAAGTAAGGAAATTTTATTTTTTTAAACATTTTAAGCCGTCCCTCGCAGAGGGAAGGGGAACCTTTGCACCGAAAAAAATCGGGCAGTCCTTTAGGACTGACTTTGCCGAAGGCAAAGTGCTGAACCAAAGGCGGTGGAAGGATTAAAATGTTTTTTAATCTTCTTTTTGCGCACAAAAAGAAGCAAAAAGCGTGGGGCGTTCCGAGTCGCCCCACACCCCTAACGGCTTTTGTGC
>CANQVZ010000072.1 GCA_947627425.1 uncultured Clostridia bacterium
CCGTAACTGCCGACAGCGGCTACGTTTTCGACACGGTCAGCGCCTCCGGTCCCGCGGCGAGCCGGTAGCCCCGGTTCGTGGCCGCCTCGATGTTGTAGCCCTCGCTGCGCAGCTGCTCGATGGCCTTCCACATCGCGCTGCGGCTCACGTGGAGCGAATCCGCCAGCGCGCTGCCCGACAGCACGCCCTCTGCACCCAGGAGCTTGCGCAGCACGTCATCCTTGATCGCCATGGGCACCTCCGCTTGCGTCCGCCGCCGCCCTCCGCGCAGTCCCGACTTAAGCACCTCGTCTATTACCTCGTCGCCCGTCATCTGCGTAACAGCCTTGGCAAGAGCCTGATAGCCGTCCACTGCTATATATTCTTCTATCTGCTCGGGATCTATAACACCGCAGTTTCTCAGCGCAACTCTCATCTGCTTCTTATAGAAGTTGGTCTCGTTAAGGGAGAGTATGCTGCCGTCGGAGTGAACAGTCTCCTGATAGAGATATTCCTTTACAACATTGCCGTCCCTGAGATGCTCCTCAACTATTCTTTCCACGTGTTCGGGAGTCATCTGGCTGTAGAAGCAGCCCTCGGGATAAACTATCATTATGGGTCCTAAGGCGCAGAGACCGAAGCAGCCCGTCTTTACAACGAGTATTTCGTCCTCAAGTCCATGCTTTTTGAGCGATGCCTCGAGAGTGTCCACTACCTTGTGGGAGCCGGATGAGGTACAGCCCGTACCTCCGCAGATGAGCACCTGCTTTCTGTAGCCTGTCTTTTCGGCGAGCTTTTCGCCCTCCTCCTTTATGAGCTTACGAACCATTACAAGCTCTCTTTTGGCTTCTCTGATTTCATTGAGCTGTTCTATAGTCATCATTGAGCCTCACCTGCCTTATCGTTATTCATATACTTTGCAAGCACCTCGTCCACCTTTTCGGGCGTCATCCTGCCGTATACCTCGTCGTTTACCATCATTACGGGAGCAAGTCCGCAGGCGCCCACACAGCGTGTGGAATCGAGCGAGAACATACCGTCATCCGTGCATTCTCCGCTCTTTATGCCGAGCTTCTGCTCTATTGCCTCAAGTATCTTGTCGGCGCCCTTTACATAGCACGCAGTTCCCAAGCATACGCTTATCCTGTTTTCTCCCTTTGGTGTGAGAGAGAACTGTGAGTAAAATGTCGCCACGCCGTATACCTCCGAAAGAGATATACCAAGTCCTTCCGCTATCATGCTCTGAACCTCGTAGGGCAGGTAGCCGTAGATTTCCTGAGCGCCCTGGAGCACGGGCATAAGTCCGCCGGGCTGGTCATGATGTTCTCTTATGACAGCCTTGAGCTGTTCCTCCTGCTCAGCCGTACCGTTGAAAGCATGAACCGTTTTCTTTTCCATAATAACCTCCTTAAACAGTGTTACTTAAAAATGTTGCTTTGAAATACTTTTGAAAGTTATCTATAATAAGGCTGTACGAGCCTTAACCACAGTAAATCTTATGTTTGCCGATGCAAATTATTGATAAAATCATGACAAACACAATTAACATTATACTACAAAAAGTCGAATTATACAACAATTTTAAAATTAAGTTTTTGTTTTTTTGTGTAACAAATTTGTAAAGCGCTGAAAATACGGACTTTGTGCATAAAATGAAAGCGCAGACTTCATTTTTTGGGCAAGGAATGGCTTTAAACGGATTGTGGGAATGTTGATTTTGCAGGAAAAATGGACGAGGATTTCTGAATTTTAGACATATATTGAAAAAATGGAGGCTTAAGTTTGTGCATTATGCTAAGGTGCGCTTTGGGGAGGGCGTAAAAATGCCCCGACACATATCCGCTTTGCCTCGTTATTTCGTTGTTTTTAACAAAAATGCGTTTTGGGGAGGTAAGAATATACTTTTCTATTGACAAAATTTTGCTCTGAATTTATAATAGTTAGTGTCAGAGAGGACACGGAATATAAACGTGTCCTTAATTATTTTAAATCAAAAAAATATATAATACAAGGAGGTTTTTTTCATGAAAAAGAAAATTACGGCAGTTGCTCTGATACTTGCCATGGCTGCAACGGCTATGCTCACAGGCTGCGGCGGCGCAGCCGATACAACGGCGGAGGGCGAGAGCGCATCGGCTTCGGGCGATGTCATAAAGATAGGCGCCTTAGAGCCCATCACAGGCGGTATGGCAGCAGGCGGCGCAATGGAGATAGAGGGCTTTGAGATCGCTCAGTCCGAAAGACCCACGGTTACCGTAGGCGGCAAGGAATACACCATAGAGATAGTAAAGGCAGACAACAAGTCCGATAAGGTAGAGGCAGCAAACGCAGCCACTAAGCTTATAGAGGAGGATCAGGTCTCCGTTATACTCGGTTCATATTCGTCAACTCCTTCGCTCGGAGCTTATGATGTAGTAAGAAACGGCAATGTTCCCGCTATCGGCGTAAGCTGTACAAATCCCGCCGTTACCGAAGGCAACGACAATTACTTCAGAGTTTGCTTCATAGATCCCTATCAGGGCAGCGTAATGGCTAACTATGCTTACAACACTCTCGGCGCTAAGACGGCGGCAGTTACAACGGAGCAGGGCAACGACTATTCGGTAGGTCTTGCTCAGTATTTCAAGGAGGAATTTGAAAAGCTCGGCGGTACCGTTTACGAGGCAGCTTATCAGACAGGCGACCAGGACTTCAATGCCCAGATAACAAGTCTTAAGGCAAACAACCCCGATGTATTCTTCGTTCCCGGTAACTTCACGGAGGCAGCTATGTTCATCAAGCAGGCTAAGCAGGCAGGCGTTGAGGTTCCCATGCTCGGCGGCGATACATATGAGGTACAGGAATTCCTCGATGTAGCGGGCGCAGAGGCGGAGGGCGTAGAGTTCTCGGCATTCTTCGATGCAGACGCAGAGCTTACTCCTCTTACAAAGGAATTTGTTACAAACTACAGAAACAACAACAACGGCAACGACCCCGCAGGCGTTACGGCTCTTGCATACGACGCTTATATGCTTGCCTGCGACGCTATAGAGGCAGCCGACTCGACAGATCCCGTTGCTATAAGGGACGCTCTTGCACAGGCTGACTTCACGGGCGTTACGGGTCCCGTTAAGTTTGATGAGAACGGCGACCCCACAAAGGCAGCCGTTATAAAGAAGGTAGAAGGCGGCAAGTTCGTTTACGCAGACGCAGTGACCGTTCCCGCAGAGTAATATATTCGGATTACTTTTGCGTTGTTAAGCGATAATTTGTAGGGGCGTGCATTGCACGCCCGTATGAACGATTGTGCAGAAGCTTGAAAAGCGGGCGAGCAATGCTCGCCCCTACATAGTACTACCTTTATGTAGGGGCGACCTTCGGTCGCCCGCTTCCCCCTCAGTTGCTTCGCGACAGCTCCCCCCAATGGGGGCGCCAAGAGGCATAGGTTAGCTCCGAACTCTCGACTCCCCCATTGCACCGCAAAGATTTATTCGGACAGCCGAAGGCTGGCTTTCAGCGAAGCTGAAAGTGCTGATTCGGGGGAGCTGTCAGGCTTTAGCCTGACTGAGGGGGAGAGAAGTCTGACAATGCACAGCAAAAGGTTTTATTGATCCCTCTCTCCTACGGGCAAGGGAGCGAGGACATATTTTTTAACAAGCCCGCTTTGGTGGGGGTACGGTTCCCGTACCTCCGATTTTTTAAGTATTTCAAAATTGCGCACATTTATCGGAAGGAAACTTTGAAATACTTAAAACACATAAAAATTTATTCGGAAAGGCAGTGATATTATGTTTGTGATGCCCACTGTAGAGGTACTTTTACAGCAGATATGCAACGGCTTGCTCTTAGGTTCGCTGTTCGCTCTTGTTGCCGTGGGCTACACCATGGTTTACGGCATATTGCGACTTATCAACTTTGCGCATTGCGACATATTTATGATGGCAATGTACATAGCTTTTTTCACCGTTGCAGCCGATTTCAGATGGTGGATAATAAGCTTTGTTATAGTTGTCGCTCTCACGGCTGTGCTGGGCATGGGCGTTGAGAAGGTGGCTTATGCCACATTAAGAGCACAGGACGCGCCTAAGATATCCATGCTCATTTCGGCAATAGGCGCTTCTTATCTGCTTGAAAATCTTGCGACGGTCATATTCACGGGAAAGCCCAAGAACTTCCCGCAGATACCGTTTTTTGTGGATATGATGCAGTTCGGCTCGGTAAGACTTCAAAGACTTGCTATAATAGTGCCCATTACAACGGTAGTTATTATGGCGTTGCTTCTTCTCATAATAAACAAGACAAAGGCGGGCATGGCTATGAGAGCCGTATCAAAGGATCTCGAAACGGCCAAGCTCATGGGTATAAATGTAAACGGCACAATATCCGTTACATTTGCCATAGGCTCGGCAATTGCGGCTGTGGG
>CANQVZ010000073.1 GCA_947627425.1 uncultured Clostridia bacterium
CTATCAAAAAGCGTCGCAGACTAAAATCCGCAGGAGGAATTCACTTCCTCCGAGGACAGGAACTTCACTTGATTTTTTATAAAAATCAAGTGAACACGGCTGGTTCCTACATTAGCCAAGCTGAAAGAAATGCAAGCATTTCTTTCAAGCGTGTCGATTTTATCGACACGCAAAAATTAAAGCACTTTATTGACGTTTATATACACGGTCTTATCCTTATAGTTGACCTTTATGTTATGGTCAAGATCTATCTCTGTTCCGAGCGCGCCTTCCGTTTCCCAGTAGTATTCGTTTGCGGAATTATTTACGGATACGGTGACCCAGCGCATACCGTCTGCACTTCCTGTTTCGGTATATGTTTCCGAAATAGTCTTGTCGTTGTCGGCAACAGCGTTTTTAGGTATGTTTATATTTATAGTATAGACATTTCCCTTGCCCGTGAAGGATATTCCCCTGCTGTTCCAGTTTACACTGCTCTGCTTTAAATACTGGTTGAAGAAAATATCGCTGAGCAGTATGGCTTCGCCCGAGGAAAGGCTTTTTCTGCCCGAAGAATCAATAAGAAATCTCTTCCTGCCCGAATATTCGCAGTTGAGTTCCAAGCCCTTTCCCCTAGGTACAAAATAGCCGTTCCAATCGCCAAGAGGACTGAAGCCCGTGAAATAATAAGTATTTCCTTTAGGCGATACTATCTTTACATAGCCGTAGCCGTATTCGTTGGCGGGAAGGTAATGGCTCCTGCTTACAGTATATTCCCTTGCATTTGTTATATCCAGTTCAACATAGCTGTCGGAACGGGTTATTACCTTCATGCCGTCAAGGCTGTATACGCCTGCGGGTTTAAGAGCATAGTTGGCAAGATAAGCGGGAAGACTCCTGTAATTATTGCTGTACAATATGGCGTTTGTGGCATATCTTCTGAAGGCTTTTTCATAATATGTGTTGTAATAGTAAGAGCCTGTTTCATTATAGCTTATGCCTTCGGATATATCCAGCGCCTGAATATCGGGATTTAAATACGATATATGAGATGTCTCCGGAGCCTGCATATGCATATCGTCGTGAATATACCATATAGCATTTGTACAGCTTTTTACATATGTCTCATAGTCCTGTATTTTTTTGTCATAGAACTGCTTTTCCTCTGCGGAGCATTTGCCCGTTTTTATCATTTTGTCCGTAAAGCTGTTAAGCGCCTCGCTCACTGCCAGAGTTTCAGCGTTAAGCTCCTTTGTGGCGTTTATGTACACGCTGTCGTCTGCACCGTAAGCATAGGATGCCAACATGGCTGCGGCTGCAGCAAAAAGCACTATAAATCTTTTTATCAATTATGCCGCCTCCAATACGATATCAGTGTCTGAAGTGGCGCATACCCGTGAATACCATGGCTATGCCGTACTTATTGCAGGCGTCAATGCTTTCCTGATCTCTTACGGAGCCGCCCGGCTGTATGATAGCCGTTATGCCTGCCTTTGCGGCAGCCTCAACACAGTCGCTGAATGGGAAGAAGGCATCGCTTGCAAGCACTGCGCCCTTTACGGCGTCTGCTCCGAGCTGTGTTGTGCCGTGGTCTATTGCCTGCTCAGTTGCCCATATTCTGTTTACCTGTCCGGGACCTACGCCTACGGACTGCTTATCCTTGCCTATTGCGATACCGTTTGACTTGGTGTATTTAACTATTTTCCAAGTAAAGAGGAGGTCCTCCATTTCCTTCTCGGTGGGCGCTCTGTCGGTAACTACCTTTACCTCGCCGTCAAGGAGCTTGTTGTCGATATCCTGGACGAGTATGCCGCCGCTTACCTTCTTTACATCAAAGGCAGTTTCGGGCTGCTTTTTGTCAAGATGGTCAAGCTTAAGAAGTCTTATATTTTTCTTCTGTGTGAGCACTTCAAGAGCGTCCTTGTCAAAGTCGGGAGCAAGTATTATCTCAAGGAAGATCTTTGACATTTCCTCGGCTGTAGCCTTGTCTATAGTTCTGTTGGAGCATACTATACCGCCGAATATTGAAACGGGATCCGTGCTGTAAGCCTTTGTATAAGCCTCGTATATATCCTTGCCGCTTGCAACGCCGCAGGGATTTGAGTGCTTGCAGGCTACTATTGTGGGCTCGTCATATTCCTTAAGAAGCTCAAGCGCACCGTGAGTATCGTTTATATTGTTGAATGAAAGCTCTTTGCCGTGGAGCTGTTCTATGCCCGTGAGCATACCCTCGTTGGCGCCAACCTCCTTGTAGAAGGCTGCTGCCTGGTGGGGATTTTCGCCGTAACGCATATCCTGTACCTTTTCAAAGGTCATGGATATAGTGTCGGGGTACTTGGGAAGTCCTGCCTTATCTCTTAAATAATTGGCTATCATTGAATCATAGTACGCCGTGTGGTTGAATACCTTAGCGGCAAGATAGAAATTGGTCTCAACGCTTACCTTGCCGTTATTTGTAAGCTCTTCAAGCACCTTGTCATAGTCGGCAGGGTCAATTATAACGGACACATCCTGATAGTTCTTTGCCGCTGCCCTGAGCATTGTGGGACCTCCGATGTCTATATTTTCTATAGCTTCGGCAAGAGTAACTCCGGGCTTCATTATAGTCTGCTTGAAGGGATATAAATTGACTATAACAAGGTCGATAAGATCCACATTAAGTTCCTTTATCTGAGCCATGTGTTCGGGATTGCTCCTCATTGCCAGAAGTCCCGCATGGATATTGGGATGAAGCGTCTTTACTCTGCCGTCAAGACACTCCGGAAAGCCCGTTACCTCTGAAATACCTATAACGGGAAGTCCCGCCTCCTTAAGCTTATTGTATGTACCGCCCGTGGAAACTATCTCAATTCCCAGTGAATTGAGCTTCTTTGCAAATTCAACTATGCCTGTCTTGTCCGAAACGCTTATCAATGCTCTCATAATTGTCCTCCTTTAAAAAATAAAAAGCACCTTAAACAATAAATAAAAAACGCCGTACCGCTCCAAACATCAATGCCCAGACGGTCGGCTTAAAAACACTGCACTCCCCTGTGGTATGTCCACAATTCCGTCAGTCATGCAGCTTATATAATTAATATAACAATTTTAATATATTTTGTCAATATGTCAAAAGTAAACATATCGTTACAATTTATCACATATTGTGAAACATCCTCTGTCTGACTGCCTCGTAAATGAGTATTCCTCCCGCTACGCCTGCGTTTATGCTCTCGGCATTTCCGGGCATGGGTATTTTGACAAGGCACTCCGCCTCGTCCGTCAGCTCGTCGCTTATGCCGTTTGCCTCATTGCCTATGAATATGGCGCAGCCCTGCGTCATGTCCACGCTGTAGGGCGTGAGAAAGCCCTTGAGATGGGAAACCACGGTCATTATGCCCTTTTCGTTAAGTCCGCACATAAGCTCAAGGGTATCTACATTTCTGTATATGGGAAGATGAAAAATCGAGCCCATTGTGGAGCGTATCACCTTGGGATTGTATATATCCACGCAGCCCGACGATAAAAACACCGCATCCGCTCCCGCTGCGTCAGCCGTTCTTATGATCGTGCCCATATTGCCGGGGTCGGCAACATTTTCAAGCACTATGTAAAGAGGAGCCTTGTCGTTGTCGGCAATAAGCGGTTTGCTGTCCTTTATGCGGCAGACTGCCATTATGCCCTGCGGACTGACGGTCTCGCATACGGATGAAAAGAGCTTATCGTTCAACACATATACATTTTCATATTTATCGATATTTCCGCCATAGCTTTCCGAAACCGCTATATATGCTATGTCCTCCGCAGAGGGTATTTCGGATATAAGCCTTTCGCCCTCCAGCAGAAAAAGCTTCTTTTTCTCCCTGTCCTTTTTGTTTGAGAGACTTTTTATTTCCTTTACTATTTTATTTTGCGTGCTGTCTATATGCTGCATCATATCACCTAGTTATTGAACGACTGTATTTTGCTGTTTTCGCCTATAATAACGAGAAGGCTGTCCTCTTTTATTATGGTCTGGGGCACGGGAGAAACGAGCACAT
>CANQVZ010000074.1 GCA_947627425.1 uncultured Clostridia bacterium
GCATTAAAATCATCTTGGAAACATAAAAAATGGTATTTCCTTAAATTGAAAATACCATTTTTATCGACAGTCTGAAATCCCCATTTTGGGGATTTTCTCAGACTGTCAGGAAAGTACAATTTAATATAAAAAACGAAGGGTTATATGATTTGTACAATCAAAAAGGCGTCGCAGACTAAAATCCGCAGGAGGAATTCACTTCCTCCGAGGACAGGAACTTTTCTGTAATTTTGGTGATTTATTCACCAAAATTCAGAAAACACGGCTGGTTCCTTCCTTAGTCTAACTGAAAGAAATGCAAGCATTTCTTTCAAGCGTGTCGATTTTATCGACACGCAGAAAAAAATCCCCATTTGGGGGATTTTCCGTCATAATTCCTTTAAATAAGCTATTTCCCTTTCGGTCAGATGTCTGTATTTTCCTTTTTTTAAGCCTCCCAGCGTCAGTTCGCCCACGGCTGTCCTTTTAAGCCTCAGAACACGGCAGCCTATTGCCTCGCACATTTTCCTGACCTGTCTGTTGCGTCCCTCGTGTATTGTTATTTCAATCGTAACGGGATCTGTGTCAACTATATCTATGCGCGCGGGAGCTGTCCTTCTGCCGTCAAGCATTATTCCCTCCGAAAAGCGCTTTATGTCCGCCTCCGTGGGCTCTCTGTCAACTATGGCAATATATGTCTTGTCAATATTATGCTTGGGATGAGTGAGTCTGTATGTAAGCTCGCCGTCGTTTGTGAGCAGGAGAAGCCCCGAGGTGTCATAGTCCAGCCTGCCCACGGGATATATTCTCTCCTCTATGTCAATATAGTCCATAACGCTCTTTCGCCCGAACTGATCGTTTACGGTAGTGACGCAGCCCGTGGGCTTATGGAGCATTACATATATCCTTTCATCGCATATATTGACCTCCCTGCCGTCAACGCACACGGTGTCGGAGGCGCTGTCCACCTTAGTGCCCGCCTCCGTGACCGTTCTGCCGTTTACACTCACTCTGCCCGAAAATATGAGCTCTTCCGATTTTCTCCTTGAAGCGACCTGCGCCATAGCAAGGAATTTCTGCAATCTCATCAGCATATGATTTTCAACCAATCCTTTATTATACTCTTGAGGCTATGCCCGAAGCTGTGCTCCTCTATGTCCTCCGAGGCCTTGAGATAGGTCTGTCCCAGCTTGAAGCCGCCCGAATATATCTCGCACACGCCCACGGTATCGCCCTTTATGACGGGAGCTGTGAGCACGGGCGGGAGCTTATACTTATAGACAAGGCTGTCCCTTTCCGCCTCGGAGAGAAGCACATCAAGACAGCCTTCGCTTTCAAGCACGGTACTGTCCTTTTTTGCCCCGTCAACGCCTATATCGGTTTCCTTACCCATTATACTATATTTGCGGTAATTATTAAAGCCATAATTTAAAATTTCTTTGGTGTCCGTCCATTTACGGCTCTTGCCCGCAGACCCCCAGCCGCTGGCAAGCACGACGGAAACAAGAGTAACGTCGCCCCGCCTTGCCGCGCCCGCAAAGCAGTGTCCCGCCTTGCCCGTGAAGCCCGTCTTTATGCCGATAGCGCCCTCGTAAGAGCTTAAGAGCCTGTTTTTATTTGTTATGGAATAGCTGTTTTTGTTTGTGGAAAACGCTATGCTCGGCGTATTGCTTATCCTTATGAAGTCCTCGTTTTTTATGGCATAGGCGCCTATGAGCGCCATATCGTAGGCTGTGGAATGGTGATTTCCCTTGTCAAGTCCGTTGGGCGTAACAAACTCCGTATCCTTACAGCCGAGCTGTTTCGCCTTTTCGTTCATCATGGCGCAGAAGCCTTCAACGCTCCCGCCCACCTTTTCCGCCACGGCGACCGCAGCGTCGTTGGAGCTTTGCATTAGCAGAGCGTATAGGAGCTGTTCAAGCGTTATCTCCTCCCCCTTTTTAAGGTGCATTTTCACGGGAGGCGCAAGCACGGCATTTTCCGAAACCACGGCGACATCGTTCAGATCGGCATTTTCAAGAGCGATTATAGCCGTCATTATCTTTGTTGTGCTTGCCACAGCCATAGGCTCGTTTTCATTCTTGCCCCAGAGCACCCTGCCCGTATCGGCATCTATAAGCACGGCGGAAAGCGCGTTTACGGACGGCTCCCTGCCGTAGGCGGCACAGGTCGTACACATTATATCGATAACTGCAAAAAGCAATATAAAAAGCCTTTTAAACACAATATCACCTCGCGTATATTGTCTGCATTTTTTATTTTAATATGTATCTATTTATAATATATTCTTAATAAAAATGTAATTGCTTTTTGTATTGCGCTGTGTTATGCTACAAATGGAGCAAAAAACACCTAAAAAAACACCAAAAAGGAGAACTTATTTTATGAAAAGGAAATTATTATGTACATTTATGCTCACGGCGGCAATGAGCGTTTCCGCTATAGCTGCGCCCATGATGTCCGTTGACGGCGCTGTGATAGAAAAAAGCGAAACAATAAATATAGAAGGTCATGACTACTTCCCCGTAAGAGCCGTAGCCGAGGCTATGGACTTGAGCGTGGAATGGCAGTCGGAGACAAAGACTGTCATACTTACAAACGGAGGACCCCTCTACATAACATTCAGAGTGGGCGAAAACGGCTATACCTTTGCCAAAACGGCTCCCATGCCTTCCGTGGGCGCGCCCGTAATATCGGACGGCAGGACCTATATACCCGTTGAAGTGATATCGGACATTGCAGGATTTATGGTAGAAAAGAAGGACGACGGCTACAACATATCGATAGCTCAAAACGACACCGAAGAAAGCGACGGCAATGCGGGCTTCGGCGAGCTTACACCCTATGCTACGGGCGTTGTGAAAGAGGTTGATGACGAGCAGATACTCTTTACGGACGACAAGAGAGGCGATGTTATACTCACAAAGGGCAGCGGCACAAATGTGACCGACAGCGAGGGAAACATCGTTGATATAAACGACATAAAGGCAGAGGACAAGCTCACCGTGGAATACGGCGACGCCATGACCATGAGCCTGCCGCCGATAAACAATCCCAAGTCGATAGTTGTTGAAAAATAAAAAATCATTTTTAAGGAGCGTGTGCGTGCACGCTCTTTTCAGACTGTCGATAAAAATGGTATTTTCAATTTAAGGAAATACCATTTTTTATGTTTCCAAGATGATTTTAATGC
>CANQVZ010000075.1 GCA_947627425.1 uncultured Clostridia bacterium
CATGTCCCCCTCAGTCGCTTTCAGCGACAGCTCCCCCAACGGGGGAGCCAAGAGGCAAGGGCTAACCACAAATTCTCGGCGCCCCCATTGCACCGCAAAGAATTATGCGGACGCACGCAGTGCGGCTTTCGGCGTAGCCGAAAGTGCTGAACAGGGGGAGCTGTCAACTCGCAGAGTTGACTGAGGGGGCAGGTATGTATACATCTGCTATAATTACGCAACCGTAACCGTCCCAAACAAAGACATTTTATGTCCGCAAAAAGGGATGCCCTCAGGCATCCCTTTTTATTCATTATTCATTATTTATCACACATTATTCAATTAGTTGCAGATAGTTAATTCTGTAGCCTTATCGAATACATGGATTCTATTTACATCGAGAGCAACCTTAACCGTGTCGCCAACCTTAGCTGTGCTTCTGGAGTCAACTCTTGCGGTTACATTCTGACCTGCGATAACGAGGAAGAGGTTAGTCTCAGCGCCGAGAAGCTCTGTTACTTCTACATCTGCGCTTACGATACTGTCGGCAGAAGTGCTTAAGAATATATCCTCATCGTGAACATCCTCGGGTCTGATACCGATGATAACTTCCTTGCCAACATAGCCGCCGTCGATGAGCGCCTTTGTCTTGTTCTCGGGAAGCTTAATAGCGTACTCGCCGAAGTTAACCGTTACGTCCGAGCCGTTCTTTGCAACGGTAGCGTTGATGAAGTTCATCTGAGGTGAACCGATGAAGCCTGCTACAAAGAGGTTCTGAGGCTTGTTGTAGAGGTTCTGAGGAGTATCTACCTGCTGGATGATACCGTCCTTAAGAACAACGATACGAGTACCGAGCGTCATAGCCTCTGTCTGGTCATGTGTAACGTAGATGAAAGTTGTCTGGAGCTTCTGATGGAGCTTGGAGATCTCGCTTCTCATCTGAACTCTCAGCTTGGCATCAAGGTTTGAAAGAGGCTCATCCATAAGGAATACCTTAGGTGAACGAACGATCGCACGACCCATAGCAACTCTCTGTCTCTGACCACCGGAAAGAGCCTTGGGCTTTCTGTCAAGAAGGTGGTCGATGTCGAGGATCTTTGCAGCCTCTCTAACCTTCTTGTCTATCTCAGCCTTGGGAACCTTCCTAAGCTTAAGAGCAAATGCCATGTTATCATAAACTGTCATGTGGGGATAAAGAGCATAGTTCTGGAAAACCATTGCGATATCTCTGTTCTTGGGGTCTACCGTGTTGCAGAGCTTGTCGCCGATCCAAAGCTCGCCGCTTGAAATATCCTCAAGACCTGCGATCATTCTGAGTGTAGTTGACTTACCACAGCCCGAGGGACCTACGAAGATGATGAATTCCTTGTCCGCAATGTCAAGGCTGAAGTTCTTAACTGCCACAAAGCCATTGGGGTACTTCTTAACGATGTTTTTTAATTTCAATTCTGCCATTATTTTATTCCTCCTTAATTAATGGACTAAACCGCACGCCTAAAAAAGGGTACAAATCCGCTTATCTTGTTAATATGATAACTTATTTCAAAAATCTTTTCTATATCATATTTACACAAATAAACAATTCGCTTTTTATGCAATTCGCCATTTTGACGAATTTACAGACGGTTCATTTATAAAAACCTTTGCATTTTAAAACAAAAACAACACTTTCAGTCCCGTCTTATAGGTAATTATTAACAAAATAATAACAAAAAAGTAAACTTTAACAAACAATCACTTTTCAAGGCGGCTTTTTTTTGTACACAAATACAGCTATTTTGGGCATTTTTACTTATTTTACAGTTTTTTTGGCATAAAATACTTAGATTTTTAAGTAATTTGCATAATGCGCATTTTTACGCGCTGTATAAAAAATTTCTTATTTCATTTTCCCCCTGTTTTTAAGCTCCTCATATATCTTGTCAAGAGCCAGATCGTGCTGCCGCTGGCAGTGTCTTTTGCTCAGATCGAAGGGAAGATTGAACGGTATCAGCTCCCACGGGAGCTTTTTTTCGTATCTGGCGCGGAGGATGTGCTGCTCCACATACGAAAGACCGTCGATTATGTCGTCTAACATGACCTTGCTTTCTATGTAGCTTTTCATCATTTTGTTGAGCCTTTCGAGCCTTCCCTTGCACACGAGCATATTTTTTTCAAACACAGTCTCGGCGCTTGTTTTTTCACCGTTTCCTTCATTATATAAAGCCTTTATTTCGGACATATTTCGGCACATTTTTTTCATTTTTTCAAATTCGCTGCGCTCGAGAGAAAGTATGTAGCCGCTGCTCCCCCACGCGCAAAGCATATTTTTTATTTCGTTTTTCTCCTTTTTATCCATATATTCACTCCCAACCGCTATTTTTACCTATATATATAATATCACTAGAACATTTGTTTGTCAATATATAGAACAAATTTTTGTATAAAAATTTTTGGAGAAAAATTAAAAGGCTCCCTCCGGGAGCAATGTCATTAAGTTAAGTCATATATCAAACCAATAAGGCAGATATACAACAACCGGTCGTTATCTGCCTTATTT